>JAGWVX010000218.1 GCA_018970685.1 Alphaproteobacteria bacterium
GCTAGCGCGGCGGCATACCCGCCGCCCGCACTTCCTCCCATCACCGCGATCCGGTCGCAATCGACGCCGAGCGCATCGGCATTGGTGTAGATCCAGCGCAGCGCGGCGTAATTGTCGTCGAGCGCGCCAGGATAGGCCGTCTCGGGGGCGAGGCGGTAATCAACCGTCACCACGACGCAATCGAACTCGGCAGCCAGGCTTTGCACCAAGGGAATATCCCACTTGGCCGAGCCGAGGATGTAACCGCCGCCGTGGATATCAAGCACCGCCGGCCGTTTGCGGCCGTCGCCCGGAAGCGCCGAGACAAGCACGCGAACGTTGGGATCGCCTTGCTTGCCAGGAATCATCCGCACCGTCAGCGGCGGATAGGCCGCAGGCGTGGGCATCGTGCGCTCAATGCCCGCCCTTACCGTCGCAAGAGTTTCCGCCGTTATCGTCTCGTTTCCGTCTTTCGCGGCCCATTCCAATACATACGGACGCAATTCGGGATCGAGCAGCGATATGGGATCGACGGGCGGTGCGGCCGGCTGATCCGCCGCGTGCGCCGCCGAAACCAAGGCGGGACCCGCCATCAACGCCAGAGACCCGAAGCCGAGTTGCCGTCTCGTGAGGTTCATGACTTTCCTTCCCTTGTTGATGCGATCAGTGCCGCATTCGGTGTAAAAGCCGCAATCATATCTTCACCGCGAAAGGACCGCTTCCGACGCGAGCCCAAGATATCCCGAACAATGAGTTTGAGGGCCGGAACCGGTCCTTCGCGTTGTGACCCACCTGCGCCGAACTTGAACCTTTACCTTGTAACTCAGTTTCCACCGGATCGGCTAAGGTAGCCGGGTCGCTGCTGTCACCGGTGCAGGCGAAGCGAAACGAGCGGCCGACGGCAGTGACGTGTTCTCGCGGATATCGGGCGTTAAATGCGAAGGCAATGCCTTTTCGCCGCTTGCATGCTTGGCAATGGCAGACGGAAATGCGCACCGGTTCGCCGTCGCAGGTCACACGCAGTTGTCCGCAGGAACAGGCGGCGTCTCGTGCCGTCATCGTTCAAATTCCTCATCACAACGTCCCGCTGTTCCGTCCGATATCGCCAAGTCATTGCGGCAGTGTGATCCGGCCTTTCACTTCGAAGCTACCGCTCGCCACGGGAACGCCTGTTCCGGGCTGGCCGCCTCCAACGGATATATTGTATTTCCCTTCGGCGACGATCCGGTCACCCCTTTCGGTCACCATGCTGAGATCGCGGCGGTCCAGTTTGAAGGCGACGGTCTCGCTGGCTCCCGGCGCCAGATGGACGCGCTTGAACCCGCGCAGTGCACGGATCGGCGCGCCGGGCACGTCCGGGAACTGCAGATAAAGCTGAACGACTTCGTCGCCCGCGAGCTGACCGGTGTTGGTCACCTTGACCGAGGCGTTCAGCGGGTCGCCTGCCGCGATAACCGCCTTGGGCAGCACCAAATCGCCATACTCAAAGTTCGTGTAGCTGAGGCCGTAGCCGAAAGGCCAAAGCGGGGTTCCTTTGAAATAGCGGTAAGTACGCCCCTCCATCGAATAACTTTCGAAATTGGGCAGCTGATGGACGTCTTTGTAGAAGGTGACAGGCAAGCGTCCGGACGGATTGTTCTTTCCACTGAGCGTTTGAGCGATCGCTGCGCCGCCTTCTTCGCCCGAATACCAAGCTTCGAGGATGGCGTTGGCATGTTCTTTTCCCCAGTTTACCGCAAGCGCGCTGCCGTTCATCAGCACCACAACGACGGGTTTTCCGGTGGCGGCTACCGCCTGAACCAGTGCCTCCTCCGGTTCCGGCATCTGCAGGTTGGTGCGGTCTCCGCCCAGGAAGCCGGGCTGACTTACCGGCATCTCCTCGCCTTCGAGACGGCTGGTGATGCCGACTACAGCCACGACGACGTCGGCGTCCTTTGCCGCCGCGATGGCTGCGGGATCTGGCTTGTTGTCGACCGGCGCCCAAACAAGCTGGATCTTGGGACCGTCGCCGGATCTGTAGAAGTATGAGACTTCAAGCTTCGCCGGGATATCCTTATCGAGATGAACCCTGGCGAATGCGTCGCCGCCATAGGTGTTGGCGACCGGGCGACCGTCCAGAACGATCCGTCCGCCGCCTTTCACCTTGATCCCGAGCAAATAGTCGCCGGTGTCGGTCGCCGCGATGAAGCCGCTCCAGCGCACGCCGAGTGGGGTCTTGCCGCGCGCGGCATCGGGAAGATTGTCCGCGTTCAGATCGACGCCTTGCTCGACGCGCGAGATGAGTGGGATCTGATTCGGCTCGAAACCTTGACCGGTGCTGTATTGGACCAAAAGGCCCGGTTTGCCGTCGGGCGTGGTCAATGCAGACGCGGGCACGGGCTTGCCGTCCTCCGCGAGGAACTGGGTGCCCGGTACATACGTGATCTGCGCATTCGGGAATTCCGCCTTCATCCCTTCGAGCACGCTGACCGTGTGGGTCGGCTGGCCGTTGTAATTGCCAAGCAGCACAGCGGTCTGATCGGCAAGCGGGCCGACGATGGCGATTTTCTTGGCGCCTTTGAGCGGCAGAATGCCGTCGTTCTTGAGCAGCACCATCGATTCGTCGGCAAGCCGCAAGGCCAGCGCGCGATGGGCGGGACTGTTCAACTCGTTTGGGTTGATCTTGCTGTAGGGATCCATCGAGGGCGGGTCGAACATCCCAAGCTTGATGCGCGCCGTGAAATCGCGGACCAGCGCCGTGTCCATCATGCTTTCGGGCAGATAGCCCTTTTTTACTGCCTCGATATAAGGCTTGTAATCGTCATCGCCTTTCACTTCGCCGTAAGTGATGCATTCATTGTCCATGCCGCGCTCGACCGAGATCGCGGTGGCCTCGGGCTGGCTCGGGCGGTAATGATGACCCTCAAAAATATCGCGAACCGCACCGCAGTCCGAAACCACATAGCCGCCGAATTTCCAGGCGCCGCGCAGCGTGTGCTGGAGCAGGAATTGGTTGGCGCAGGCCGGCTCGCCGTTGATCGCGTTGTAAGCGCACATGATGGAACCCGCATGGCCCTCGACCACCGCGGCGCGGAACGCCGGGAGATATGTGTCCTCCATGTCGTGCAGGGAAACGTCGACATCGGCGAAATGGCGCGTCGGCTCCGGACCACTATGGACGTCGAAATGCTTGGGCGTGGAGATCGCGCGGTAATAGCGCGGATCGTTGCCTTGCATTCCGGTGACGTAAGCGACCCCCATTCGGGCCGTGAGGAACGGGTCCTCGCCATAGGTTTCCTGACCGCGGCCCCAGCGTGGATCGCGGAAGATATTGATATTGGGTGCCCAGAAATCGAGGCCCTCCATAGTGCTCGAATGCCCGGCCTTGACATGCTCTACGTGCTTGATCCGCCCTTCGATGCCGATGTCTGTGGCCATCTCGTGAATGCCGGGCGCATCAAAGGTGGCACCAAGGCCTATGGGCTCGGGGAATTCAGTCACACCGTCCGAAATAACGCCGTGCAGGGCCTCGCTCCAATAATCGTAGGCCGGCACATCCAGGCGTGGAATGGCGCGCGCGTGGTTGACCATCTGGGACGCCTTTTCCTCGAGCGTCATGCGGTGCACGAGGTCGGCCGCCCGGACATTAGCGGGAAGACTCGGATTCCTATACGGCAGCATGCCTGCATCTTGCGCGGTCGCAGCTGCTGCGACGACTAAGCCGGCAACAGCAACCGCCAATACTCGCTTCGCAGAACCGATCATCATTCCCTCCTTTGCAAATTGCGAAAGACGCTCGCAAAGCCAAGCGAAACCTCAGCGCTGCGACCGGCGTACGCGCCACTTAAGCTACCCACAGGTACGTTGCTTCCCTGGCATTTGTCTGAGAAACTTATGACGCAACCAGCCCGTTTTCACAACACCTCATAAACCGTTCGCTGCTGGGAATATGTTGAGATCAACTTCACGGTTTCTGTTGCCGGCATCCGTAACGCCGTTCGCGGCAATGGCGATAGCGCACTGTTCAGCACTATCTTCGTGAAATAGGTACTAAGGCCGCGGATTCAAAGCGTAACCAAATCCGTCATCGGAGTCGCCAACCTGGACACTCGCCATCACATCGGGCGACTCGTCATATTAGGTCGGTCTTGCAATGCTGATCGATAAATTGCTGGTGCGTCGGCATGTAGTTGGCACATTTCCTCGTCACCTCGACCAAATGCGTCATACGCTTGTCGAGCTCGTCCTCCCCGAGAACGTCCGCAACGGGATGATAGCGTTGCGGTGTGATGTTCTGACCGTGCATAACAGAGAGCCAACTGACCTCATTGAACAATTCGTTATCGTGACGGTAGAGCCGTCCATTCTCTCTGTAGATTTCGATGCGTTCCGCCAAACTATCGGGAATTTTCATAGTCCGGCAGTAATTCCAAAACGGACTGTCGCAGCGCTCGGTCGCGTGATAGTGAAGAATAAGAAAGTCGCGGATTTGCTCGAATTCGAGCCGCGTGCGCCGGTTATAATAGTCGATGTCCGGCCGGTTGAACGATTTGTCGGGGAAATTGGCCATCAAACGCGCTATGGCACTTTGGATAAGATGGATGGAAGTCGACTCAAGCGGCTCCAAAAATCCCGACGCCAGTCCCAACGAGACGACGTTTTTGTTCCAGGATTTCTTGCGTATTCCCGCCTTGAACCGCAGGAAATTCGGCTCGGACAAGGCATCGCCATCCAGATCCGCATTGAGGCTCGCCAAGGCTTTCTCGTCGCTTAAGTATTCGCTGCAATAGACATGACCGTTGCCGGTGCGGGTTTGCAGCGGAATGCGCCATTGCCATCCAGCCGGCTTCGCGGTCGCCCGCGTATAGGGTGCGGGTTCGCCGACTCTGCGCGAGGCGCGCGCAATAGCCCGGTCGCAGGGAAGATACCTGCTCCAATCCTCAAAGCCGGTTTTTAGAGTCTGTTCGATCAGCAATCCGCGAAAGCCTGAGCAATCGATGAACAGCTCGCCTTCGATGATTTCGCCGCTTTCGAGCGTGAGGGCTTCTACATGGCCGGTTTCGGAGTGTCGACGGACCTGTGTGATCTTACCTTCCGTTCGGATAACACCGCGCTTCTGTGCATATTCGCGCATATATTTGGCGTAGAGGCCGGCATCGAATTGGAAGGCATAGACAATGGTGCTGAGGGGCGAGTTTTTCTGGCGGGTATCAGGGCGCTGAAACTTTCCAGACCGCGCAGCGAGGATTTGCAGGCAGTATTGATCGAGCGGCGGGGCTTTGCCCATCTTCGTATAGCGCAACCAGAAATGGTGAAAATGTATTCCCTCCATGTTTGGACCGTAGGGACCGAAAGGGTGAATATAGCGCTGGCCACATCGCCCCCAGTTGACGAATTCGATCCCG
>JAGWVX010000003.1 GCA_018970685.1 Alphaproteobacteria bacterium
CCCATTTCGAGCAGCACATGCTGGTTGAGGATGCCGCGGCGGAGCGCCTGTGCGGCCATGTAAAGGATATGCTTACCTACGCCGAACACGAGCAGGAAGGCGAGCGCGGCCACGATCCACGGCGTGGCAGCCTCGAGCGCACCCATGAGCCGAAGATAAAGCAGGCCGAATGCCAGCGCCGCAATCCCGATCACGCCCCCGAGCGCCATATCAAGACCGTTCCGCCGCAACACCAGGAAGACGAAAGCCAGAAGGCTCCCAAACACGAGCGCCGCCAGTGCGCCGCTCCACACTCCGGCGGGGTTGGCGATCAGTGCCACCGCGATCAGGCTCAGGCTCACCGCGGCGGTGAACCGCCGGCCCTCCCGAACGAGGTCTTGTTCTTCCTCCTCGAAGGCGCGCACCTTGCGCGGATCGTGAATCGTGTAGCCGATATCCTTGAGCGTCTGGAGGACGTCGTCGGGGCGGGCGAGCTGCGGATCGTATTCGATCAGCGCCTGCTCATGGGTCAGGCTCACGGCGACCTTGTCGACGCCAGGCAGGCGCCCAAGCGCCTTCTCGATCGTGCCGGTGCAGAGCGAGCAGTGCAGCCCGCCGATACGCGCGCGGATTTTCTTGCGGCCGGGACGGCTGGACGGTTCTTCGCTCCACAACTGTTCGGCAAATTCTGAGGTGACGGCGGTGTTCATGGCCCGCCCCTTTCGCAACGACGCAAGGAAGCTATGATGGTGAATTCGGCAGCGGTCATGACGTCGGCCCCAGCTTGACGAAAAAGCCGAACCACAGCGACCAGAGGCCCAAGGCGATCAGGACAAGACCGGTCCAGAAGGGCGCCTTTCGGGAGAGACCCGCGAGCCAATCGAGCGCCCGCCGCGCGGCCCCGAACAGAACGGCGACGATCAACGGCAAGGACAACGCCAAGCCGAAGAGCGCCAGCGAGACGAAGCCGGCTGCCAAGCTCGCGCCCGAGGCGCCGCCGGCCGCCGCCGCGCCGAACAGCACGAGAAGCAGCGGCGCCGCGCAGGCCGGAATGTTCAGGCCGAAGAGCACGCCGAGACCGGCCGAACCACGAAGGCCGGACAGACGCGAGAGACTCGGACCCAGTGTCACCATCAGCACGCCCGCCCGGCCGGTGAGGTAAAACAAACCGAGCCCGAGATAGCCCGCGCCCAATACAATCCAGGCTGCTTTCTGCACGCCCAGAAATGCAGTCCCCAATGCCACGGCGAACACGCCGAGCGCGCCGACGAAGAGCGCGCGCGTCGCCGCGAATAAGCCGACCTCCGCGAGCTTGCCCCGCGCATCGCGGCCCTCCATGTGCTTCACGAAGATCAGGCTGGAGCCGATCGTACAGGGTTCGATGAAGCCCATCAGGCCGAGCCCCAGCGGCAACAGCACGGTGCCGGTAAAACCGAACGCGGTCATGAGCTATGGCCGGTCACGCGATAGCCGGGCCATTCAACCAGCGCGACCAGCTTGTCCTCGCTGACGGTCGCCGGGTCGTAAAGCATCCGCGCCTCGCCGTCGACAAAACTGACGGAGACGGTTTTGACGCCGGGCTCGCGCTCGACCAGCGCCTTGATGGTATTGGCGCAGCCATCGCAGTGCATACCCCGGACTTTCAACGTCAGAGATTTCATGCCGCCCTCTTCGTGTTGATGGTTGGTGATGTCGCGCTTCCTGTTCCGCGCTCGCCGCTTGGGCTGCGCCGCTGGTAGCGGCCGTTCAACGTCGAGCTGCCGCACCAGGCCATGATCGGGTTCAAGCGCGTCCAGGATTGTGCAGGCCTGCAGCCCGCCGCGGCCAGGGCACACGGCGATGAGCGCTTCGAGCGCCGTGCCAATCCGGCGAAGCTGGTGGATTTTCAGTCTTACCTCTTCAAGTTTCGCTACAGCCTGGCGGCGAACCGTGGAGCAGTCCGCCGCCGGATCGGTCCGGAGCAGCAGCAGTTCTTGAATCTCGTGCAACGAGAAGCCGATCTGCTGCGCCTGGCGGATAAACTTGATCCGTTTGACCAGCGCCGGCGAATAGAGGCGGAAGCCAGAATCCCGCGGTTTTCGCGGCTGCTCGATCAGCCCGCGCCGCTCGTAGAAGCGGATGGTCTCGACGCCGACGCCCGCCTCGTGCGCAGCTTTTGCGATGGTCAGGTCCTTCATAACCGCAGCTTTGCCTCGATACATAAATATGGAGTCCGTATCAAAGTACAGAGTCAAGGGCCGATCCGAGCCTGAGGCCCCAATTGTTGCGGCCGCCATTTCTCGACGCGGTCGTTGGAGAAATCGACTGCGAAGACGGTGCCGTCCGGGGCGACGGCTGTAGCGATCACGTGATCGAACTGCCCGGGGCCGTGCCCATATCCGCCGAAGCGGGTCAGAAACATCCCGTCCGGGCTGAACTTTTGAACCCGGTGATTATAGAAATCGGCGACAAAGAGATTTCCCTGCGGGCCGAAAGCGAGGCTTGTCGCCACCCTGAACCAACCATTGAACCCGCCGGGAATCCCGATTGAGAAAGGACCGCCCCATTTCGTCAGGAACTTTCCGTTCCGATCGAAGACCTGGATGCGGTTGGCGTAGGCGTCCGCGACATAGAGGTCTCCGTTGTTGTCGAGCGCGACATCTGTGGGATAGATGAACGATCCGGCGAAATGGCCTTTCTTGCCGGTCGTGCCCCATTGGCGGACGAAGGTGCCGTCGGACTTCAACTCCTGGACCCGCTGATTGTAGAAATCGGCAACATAGAGATCGCCGTTCGCGGCAATGGCCACGCCGCCGGGCGCGTTAAACTGGCCTGGACCGCTGCCATGGCTACCGATGACCCGCTTCAGCGTGCCGTCGAGGCCGAACACCTGGATCCGGTCGTTGAAGTATTCGGGCACGTAGAGTTCGCCGTCGTGAATCGTCAGGTTCATCGGCCGGCCGAGTTCGCCGAACGCCTTGCCGGGCTTGCCGAACTGGCGCTTGAAGTGGCCGTAAAAATCGAAGACCTGGATACGACCGTTACGCGAATCGGCAACGAAGACCTCATCGCCTGCGACCGCGATGCCGGTCGGGTTGTCAAACTGACCGGGGCCCACGCCCTTGCTGCCCCAGGCCATCACAAATTCGTAAGCGGATTCTTTTGTGAACGGTACGAAGGCGAGCCAGCCTGCGGCCAACAGCGCCAGGACAACAGCGATGGTAATCCCGCCGATGCAAAAGGTCGTGCGTCGCCAGTTTCTCGGTATGGCGCGCACCGTAATCTGTACCATGAAACCCTCTCGGTTCTGCAATCAAAAGTTCACACGAAATCCAAAGAGCACGCTGTAGTCGCTGTGCACCGCCGTGCCGTCGAGATTCTGCACGGCGGGAAGCTGGACGATCGCCTCGAGCACCCCGCGCTTGGCCACGTATTGAATGCCAGGATCGACGAAGAGCGTCGTGCCGCCGGAATTGGGATTGGCGACGCCGCCCGCACGATTCTTGTTCTGATGGATCAGGTTGGCCTCGACCACGCCGTAGAGGAAGCCGGGGACACTGCTCGTGAGGGCCCGCGGCCATAGGCGGTACTGGAACGAGCCGTCGAGCCGCACTTCGTCGCCGAAGCTGAAATTGTCGGCGGTAGTGTTGGCCTTGTACTGCGCCTGGGCGTCGATTTCGTAGTCGAGTGTTTGCCAGGTGGCGACGACGCCGGCGATCGGATCCCAGGAACCTGAGCCGCGCTGGAGATCGCGTGGCAAGCGGCCGAAGCTGTCAGAGGTATCGTCGCTGCCGGTCGGCATCTTGAGGCCGACGAATGGCGAGACGCGGAAGGTGCGGCCGGGGGCATTGTCGATGAATGCGGTGTACCGCCCGAGCACCGTCGCGTCGCCGATCCCCTGCGTGCGCCGACCGATGCGCGAACCTCCCGAGCCCATATTCAGGCGCTTGTCCTGATAGGGCAGGATGGCGAACAGCGTGAAGTCGGGCGTCACACCGTATCCGAGGACCGAACCACCACCGAGAACCTCGATATCCCGATTGGCCGGGGTCGGGTCGCCGCACTTGTGCGCAAAGAGAAATTGCTGGCGGTAGACGAACTCGCCCGGTGCCACTGGTAAAGCTGAGTTGAATGTCTCGGCGGCCGCCCAGGCCGCACCATTGTCCAGGAGCAGCGCGGCCATCGCTGCCGCCGGCCCGATCAGTCGATGCCGATGCGACTTCAAGCGTGCCGCCTCCTATTGCCCCGCCGACACTCTCACTTCCTCGAAATTGTGGAGCGTGAAGCCGGCATCCTTGACCGCTTTGGCCGCGGCGTCCTTGTTCAAGGTTGCACCCGGCATCATGGTGACGGTCACGGTCTCGGAGGCGATGTCGGTCTGAACGCGCTGAACGCCCTTGATCCCGTTGATCTGCTTTTCGATGCCATAGGCACAGAACGGGCACGCCAAACCATCAACAACGATCTTGTAGCGATGCGGCGCGGCCGATTGGGACATGTTCGACGCGGTCAGAGCGACAGGAGCGGCGATGGCAGCCAACGGGGCAACGGTCCACGCCAGGATAAGCCCTGTCGCTGCGGTCAAACGTAATAAGCCGGTACGCATTTGGCCCTCCTTTGGAAACTTGCGGGCGTTGGTTTCGACAACGAGATACGAGCCGGTGCCCTGACGCCGTATAATATGAGGTCCGTACCGTAGTACAGAGTCAACAAGCTGCCTCAAAAGATGTGCGCAATGGGATTTGCGCCCTTGCGGGGTTCTGGCAGGCTTTCCCGGCCACATCGATGCACGGCGCCTTCTTTCTCAACCTGCCGTCGCCCGAGTTCCGCCAAAGCACTGCAGAAGCTGCTGTGGCGCTGGTGTCAGGGGATCAGAGATGCTTGAAGCGATCAGCAAACGACTTGCGACGTATCTCAGCGCCGAGCGTCATGTGCACGGCACATCGCCGCCGACCAACCAGCACCTGCTCGCACAGGTTCTTCGCCCCGGCGACGTCCTGCTGGTCGAGGGAACCAGCCTCATCAGCGCAGCCATAAAATATCTCACGCAATCGACATGGTCGCATGCCGCGCTCTACATCGGCGATCACCACATGGTTCCTGCCGCTGCCCGCGGACCGCATGCGTTCGTCGAGGCCGATCTCAATTTCGGCGTTCGGGCCGTCTGCATCGAGGATTTCGCGCATTTTCACTGCCGCATTTGCAGGCCTGTAGGCCTTTCGCCGCGCGATCTCGACACTCTGCTGACTTATGCCATCGAACGGATCGGCCATCAATACGACACACGAAACGTCGTCGATCTTGTGCGATACCTCATGCCAACCCCGCCGGTGCCGCAGCGCTGGCGCCGCAAAATGATCGCATTCGGAAGCGGCGATCCCACGCGCGCCATTTGCTCGACTTTGATCGCGCAGGCCTTTCAGTCCATTCGCTATCCGATTTTACCGAACGTGACGGGCGTCTCCGCCTCAACGACCGATTGTCCGGATTGCGTCGACGAGATCATGCAGGTGCGCCATCACAGCTTGTTCGTCCCGCGGGATTTCGATGTGTCACCATACTTCGAGATCGTCAAACCAAGCCTCGCCGGAGGATTCGACTACCGTTCCATCACCTGGGCGCAGGCTGGACCCTAAGGCGTCACGATGACAGTTCCTTTCATCCAAGGATGATAGGAGCAGAAATAAGGGAAGGTTCCGGCTTTTTTGAAGGTGAAGCTGAAGCTCGTCTTCGGCTTGATGTCTTTCGAATCGAAGGATTTGTGATCGGTTGCCGTCACGGTGTGAAGCACTGCGCCGGTATTCGTCCAGGTCACTGTGGCGCCAACCCTGACCTTCAGCACCGCCGGCCGATAACTCCAAGTCGTGACAGGCTGAAAGGGAGGTTCGACGATGCTGACCGCGGCGGTTTTCGCGGCGCGAGTTGGGGCGGCAGCCGCTGCCGGTGTCCTTCCGGCAACGGCCACCTCCCCTGTTCCTGCCGAGATTGCGAATGACACCACGAGAATGAAGAAAAGACCCCCGGTGAGATAGTGAGAATGCTTCATGAGCCTTTGTCTCGTTCCGTGACTGTCGTCGATCCGCAATTTGGCGCGGTCGGACTGCGACCGCTTTCACGCATTTACCTACCGGCGCCCGTCAAGTTGACTTCGACCATGGCCGGCTTCGCACCCATGATCGGCGTGTGGTCGTTCTGGACCTCCATGACGGTGATGGTGTGCTTGCCATTCGGCCAGGCGCTCAAATCGAGCGGGATGCTATTGCTTCCGGGCATTCCGACCATTCCGGCCATGCTCATCATGCCGCCCGACATGCCTCCCATCTTCATGTCGACGAAGACATGATAATGGCCGTAACCCTTCACGTTCGGCTTGCCTTCGAGATCCAATGCCGGCGTGAAATTGGCCGGCTTGACGTTGAGCGTGAATTTCGGACCGACGGTTGCGCCGTTCGAGGGCGACAGAATCGTGACTTCCGGCGTTCCCGTTTCCGTGCCTGCGGCCGGCGCTGATTTGGCCTTCGCGGGTTCGTAATCGATCTTCACCTTCTGCATTGAATTTCCGAAGGATTCATGGGTGTTGCTTGCCAGGACGAAGATCAGCGTGTGCTCTCCGGGCGTGACGGCACGGCCGGGCAGCGTGAAATTCTTGCTCGCATAGGCATTGAACAGAACGCCCATGTTCATGCCGTCGAGCATGACATGAATATGGCCTTCGCCGTCGACATCGGGCCTGCCGACATCCGCCATGGAGAGCTTGAAATTCTTGACGCTGACCCGAACGGGAATATCGGTTGTCGTTACCCTCGCGCCGTCTTTCGGCGACAGAACCTTCAGAGAGCCCTTGGTCATGGGCATCTTCATTCCGCTCATCCCTCCCATGCCCCCCTGCATGGAACCGCCTTGTCCCAAGGCAGTGCCAGCGCCGATGAGCGCAGCAGACGCGACGAAAGCCAAAAATAGGAACTTGCGATTGATTGGCATTGTGAGCTTCTCCATCTGGCTGGTCACATGAAGAATTTCGCTGGCTCGCCCGATAAAGTTGCTTGGCCTTGCGCAGGTGTGCCAGAATGCCGCATAGAACCCCTGCCGGAGATGCGCGTTGCGCGACGGGCCGGTATGGAAAAGCGGCGACGTGCATGCTGCACGAAGCAGGGTGTTTTGTGGCCTTGTCGACAGCCTATCCGCTGCTTCCGCAATCCGGCTATAGCGCTTCCTGGTGCAGATGACGTCCATCGGCTCGCCGATCAACGCATCTTCAGCTTGACGGCAATTATCAGAACATTTATTCTGTAATTCGAGAACCGGAGACGCGTTCCATGCCGCATCGAGGCAGGCCGCATAAGATCGCACCGGAAGAACAGGTGCGCCGCGCCATGCGCCTGTTTTGGCGCAAGGGCTATTACGACACCTCGGTAGACGATCTTGTCAGCGACACCGGGATCAACCGCTATACGGTGTGCACCGCGCACGGCGGAAAAAAATCCCTGTTCGAGAAGGCCCTCGCGCTCTACGAGGCCGAAGTGACGTCATCGTTTCTCGCCGTCTTGGAAACCGACGGCGCGGGTCTGTTCGCGATCCGCGACTTCTTCTGCCAGTTCCTGGCGTTTCTCGAACAACCGATCGGCGCCTATGGCTGCCTGTTGTGCAATACCTCGTCCGAGGTCGCACCCGACGACCCCGCGATCGCAAACCGCATAGAACGGTATATCGCCCGGCTCACCGGCGCTTTGCGCCGTGCCGCGCAATCGGCGAAGGCCCGGGGCGAACTGCGCGAGGGCGTCGATCTTGATCAGTTCGCCGATTATTGCGCCGGATCGGTGCTGGGGATCATGAGTTTCGCGCGCTCGCCGGCACCCCGCCGTGCGGTGCGGAACTATGTGCAAGGCATCTTGCACGCCATCGACGCCGTCAGCGCGACGGCAAAGCCATCGCCACCCAATGACCGGAAAGGAAAACGCACATGAACGCCGAATACCGTCTGAACCTGCCGATGCAAACGCTGGAAACTGCGGATGATCGGGTAAAACCCGTCCTGGACAAGGCGCTGGCGCAGGTCGGCTTCATACCGAATATGTATGCCGGGATGGCAAATTCTCCCGGTCTTCTGAACACCTATTTGAGCGGTTATGCCGCCTTCCGCGAACAATCCGGTTTCACGCCGCCGGAACAGGAAGTGGTGTTCCTGACGATAAGCCGGGAAAACGGTTGCGATTACTGCATGGCGGCGCACAGCATGATCGCCGACGTGATGTCGAAGGTTCCGCCCGACGTGACCAACGCCATCCGGAAAGGCACCCCGATTGCCGACCCCAAACTGGCCGCTCTCAGCAAGTTTGCGCAGACGATGGTGGTCCATCGCGGGCTGCCGTCTCGGAGGGATGCCGAAGACTTCCTCGCCGCCGGCTATACGGAACGTCATATCCTGGAGATCATCCTCGCCATCGCCGTCAAGACGCTGAGCAACTATTCCAATCACCTCCTTCATACGCCGGTCGACGAACGATTCGCGGGCTGGCGCTGCTCCGCGGCCTGATCGGGGAGGCCGCACCACGAACGTGCGCATGCAACCGTGCCGAAGGAAGCAAACATGAATCCCGCACCGCTGAGAGGCATCCGCGCCTGCGTCTTCGATGCCTATGGCACGCTCTTCGATTACGCCTCCGCCGTCATGGCTTGCCGCGACCTGCTCGGCGACAAACTGCACCCGCTCAATGCGCTCTGGCGTGAAAAGCAGCTACAGTACACCTGGCTGCGCGCGCTCCAAGGGCGGCACGCCGACTTCTGGACGGTGACCGCCGATGCGCTCGATTTCGCTCTGGAAACTCTCGGTCTCGCCGAGCCGGGATTGCGCGACAGGTTGATGAACCTCTATTTGACGCTCGAGGCCTTTGCCGAAGTGCCGGCGGTACTGGCGCGGCTGAAAACCGCCGGATTGAAGACCGCCATCCTGTCGAACGGATATCCGACGATGCTTCAGTCGGCCGTCGACCATGCGCGGATCGGCCCCCTTCTCGATGCCGTGCTGTCGGTCGAGGAGGTCGGGGTCTATAAACCGCATCCGAAGGTTTACCAATTGGCCGTCGAGCGGCTCGGGATCGAGCGGTCCGCGATTTCCTTCCAGTCCTCGAATGCCTGGGACGCCTATGCCGCGTCGGCGTTCGGGATGCGCGTGGTGTGGTGCAATCGCTATCACCAGTGCCCGGAACGCTTGCCGGGCAAGCCGGATTATGAAGTGAACTCGCTCGCGGAATTGCCAGCACTCATCGCCGTGCCCTAAAGAAGACAAGGGTCGGCCCGATGCGGGTGCAGACCAATCCAAATCATTTGCCTCCTCCCGGGGTTGGCACGACTCGCCAATGCCTTATGATGCGGCGATGTTGCGATCCTAAAGATGCTTCATGCTCGACACCCATGCCCGGCGCTTCGTTGACCCGTTGATCGCCGCAGTCGCCCGCGGCCTGCAGCGGCTGGGCTTGTCGGCCAATCTGGTGACCGTTCTGGCAATGCTGCTGGGCGTTGGCGCGGCCGGGCTGGTCGCGGCGGATTTCGTTTGGATCGGCATCGGCCTGCTGTGGCTATCGGGGCTCCTTGACGCCTCGGACGGCACGCTGGCGCGGATGACGCGCAGCACGCCGATCGGCGCGATCATGGACATCACATTCGATCGCATCGTCGAAGTCTCGATGGTGGTGGCGCTGGCCTGGCGCTTTCCGGAGGCCAGGCTCGCGCTGGTGGTGTTGGCGGGAACGATTGCCATCGCCATGTCGCTGTTCCTGTCGATCGCGGCGGCGCTGCGGAATGCCACGGTCAAATCGTTTCACTATGCGCCGGGCCTCGGCGAACGCACCGAAGCCTTCATCTGCCTGACCTTGATGGCGGCCGATCACCCGCGCCTCGCCCTGTGGACCTGGGTGTTCGAGGGCGTGATGATCTTCACGATGATGCAACGGCTGCGCTATGCGATGCGCGTGCTCGCGGAGGAGCGCTGAGTCGCGTGAAAAGCGCTTGTCACCGCTCGGGTTGCCTCGGAGCCTCCGCTTCGGTGCTTCTCACTTGCCGCCAAAACTCGGCCTCCCGGCTGACGCCGCTGGCCGGGTCGGCAAGAAATCCCGCGCGGTCGCGATAGACATGCAACTGCCCGCCGCGCAGAAGCCCGAAGGCATCGCCGATCAGCAAAGCTTCCTTCACGTCATGGGTGACGAAGATCGAGGCGATGCCGTGCGCGCCAGCCACGGTTTTGAATAGCGTTTGCATACCCATCCGGGCCTCCGGATCGAGGTTGCTGAACGGTTCGTCGAGCAGCAGCAGGGCGGGTTCTATAATCAGCGCGCGGCCGAACGCAACACGTTGCCGCTGGCCGCCGGACAGGGCCTGCGGGCGCCGTTTCGCCAAGGCGGCCAGATCGAGCTGTTCGAGCATCGGCCTTACCCGCTGTTGCAACTCGGCACCGGCGATCCCGCGGATGCGCAGGCCGAACGCGACGTTTTCGAAGACGTCCAGATGCGGAAACAGCAGGGGTTCCTGGTACAGATAGACGGCGCTGCGCGCGCGCGGCGGCAGCGAATCGATGGGCCGCCCCGCCACGGTGATACGGCCGCTATCAACCGGTAGCAGCCCGGCGATGGCTTTGAGCAGCGTGGTCTTCCCGCAACCCGATTGCCCGATGATCGCCATCGTACGCCCGTCCTGCAGGACAAGTCCGGCGTTCCGCAGGATCGCGTGGCCGCCCAGCGAGACGCTCAGATTTTCGACTTGCAGTGCGCACCCCCGCGGTTCAGCCATCGTGTTCAATCTCCTGAAACAGGAGCCCCGCTGTCAGCAGGCGCTGATTCAGTGCCAACCCGAGAAGCGGCGGAGCCATCAGGAGTAGCGCACAGGTCGCCGCCAATCGCGCGTCGCCTGCTTCAAAGTATTGGAACAGCCGGATTGTCAAGGTGTCGACGAGCCCTCCCCCGACCAGCAACACCAGGGCATAGTCGAACCAACTGATGAGGAATGTCTGAAACAGACAGATCCCGAGCAACGGCAGAGCGCGCGGCACCAGTACGCGCAACCACACTTGCACCGGCCTGGCGCCCAATGTCGCCGCCACTCCGATCAGTGACTCGACATCGGTATTCCAGAAAGAACTCAGCAGAATGATCCCGTAGGCAAAGGCGAATACGAACTGGGCCAGCATCACCCCGGCGACGCTATCGGCAAGATGCAGCCGCAGGAAGACATAGAGCAGGCTAGCGCCCAGCACCACCGGCGAGGCGGCATAGGGCAGATGCGCCAGCGTCAAAAGCGCGCCGCGGCGGCGCAGACGGCAGATGCCTCGGCTGGCCGGAAACGCCAGCGCGGTCGAGGTCAGCGCCACGCCTGTCGCGATGCCGATCGAGCACATCGTCGCCGGCACGAGGTCCGACCCGCCTTGAAACAAGCGCTGCCACTGCTCGATCTGCCACTGCGCCGGAAATATATCGGGAAAAATCCAATACCGCGTCAGCGACAGAACGACCAGCAGCGCCACCGGGACAATGAGCGACAGACTCAGCAGACCGGCAAGGGTTCGCTGCATTATCGCTCCCCCCGATCAAGGCCCACGCGCGCGCGCCGCACGATGAGCAGGGCCGCAACCATAATGACCGTATACAGCGTTGTCAGTACAAACGCTTGCGGTCTGGTCGCCAGATCGAACCGGGCGAAGCGGTTCCAGATCAGGACGGAGATCATGGAAGGCGATTGCGCGCCGATCAGCAACGGAACCTCGAAGGCGCCGATCAGCACGATCAGATACACGCTCAGCGCCGGCCGCGCCGCGCATAGCATCACCGGCAAGGCCACACGCCGCAAGGTCTGCCAGCGCGAGGCGCCGAGCGTTTGCGCCAGTTGCATGAGCGCATCGACGCGTTCGTTCCGCCGCAAGCGGTCGAACAGGAGCACGAGAAACGGCGTGACCAGGAAGAAGTGTGCCAAAATGATCCCGATGCCCCACCGGGAATAGACCAGCACAGGAAAGTCTGCCGGCCGCGCGATCCAGCCCAACTGATATGCCACACGCGACAGCAATCCGGCGCCGCCGAAAAGCTCCGCCGTGAGAAAGCCCGCAACGATCGGCGGAATCGTTAAGGGCAAGTAGATCAGCGTCCCGAGCGCGCCGCGGCGCAGTAGCGCGCCGAGCGAGAACACGATTGCCAGCGCGAAGACAATGGAACCGGCGAGGCTGGCCGCGCCGACATAGGCGCTATAGGCCAGCGAAATCCAGGTCTGAGGGTCGCTGAGGACGAGGCGCCAGTGGATCAACGTCCAGCCGGGCGACAGCAAGCCGATGCCGCCCAGCGAATAGACCAGCATGAAGACCCCTGCCAGCGTCATCGGACCGCCGATCACGAGAAGCGGCAGCACGATCGACGATGCGTCAGGGCTATGGATCCGCATGTTGCAGAATGTCGCGGCGGAAATCGTCGGACAACCGGATCATATATTCCGGTGCCGGTTCCGGCCGCGCGTAAGGCTGAATCTGAGAGCGCGACGGCGCATGAGTCCGGCGCGGCACCTGGTTGAAGCGTAGCCGCCATTCCGGCGGCAACCGCGCGGCATCCAGCACCGTGCCGTCGCCCCAGACCGAAGGCTTGAGCTTCTCCCATTGGGCCTCCGGCGAGATCAGAAAATTGGCGACCACCATCGCGGCTGCTTTATGCGTGGAGCCCGCAACGATGCCGATATAGTGGCTGTTCTGCAACATGCCCGTGGTCAATACGAAGGCTCTGGCCGTCTTAGGAAAGAGACCGTTGTCGATCTTGTTATCCACTTCGCCGTCGTTGAAGCTCATCGTGAAATCGACTTCACCATTGGCGAACAACTGATTGAGCTGCGCGACATCCCTTGGAAAAGTCTCGCCACCACGCCACAGATCGGGCCGCACGCCTCGCACCCAGGCAAACACGCGGTCCCGCAGCTTACCATACGCCGCCGCATTGAACGGCCCCTGCAACGCGCGCGGCGATGTAGCGAAGGCATACATCAGGGACTTCAGGAAGCTCATGCCGGTGAAGCTGGTGTCGAAGGTGAAGCGCCCCGGATGCGCATGAATCCAGGCCGCCAGCGCCTGCGGCGTCCGCGGCAGGTTCGGCACCCGGGCGCTATCGGCGATGAGCAGCAATTGTACATTCCCCCACGGGCACTCATAACCGCTTACCGGCTGCTGAAAATCGTTGGCAATGTACGGGTCAGACCAGTTGATATAGCGGTCGTTGGGCAGATGGCTTGTGAACGGGCCGAACAGCGCATGAATCTGGCGCAATTGGTAGAACGTTTCGCCATTGATCCACACCAGATCGGTCGGGCTGCGCGCGCGCCCCGCCTCGGACGCGGTCATCAGCGAGGAGACGATCTGGTTGCCCTGCCCCGGTACCACGCGCAGCGTGATTCCGTAATCCTTGCGCAACCGCGGCTCCACGAAATCGCGGATATAGGCATTAATCTGCGGATCGCCCTGCCACATCTCGAGCGTCACCGTTCTGCCGCGCGCACCTGCTTCAATCTGCGGCCAACTCAAAGTGCGCGGGTCAGTCTGCGGCGCCGGCGACCTGCCGCAGGCCGACAGGCCGAGGCCAACAAGCAACAGAAGGATCGCCCGCCGCATGTGTCAGATCCGCTGACGCAAAGTGACCATCACATTGACCGGAAGCTCCGGGAAGGCATCCGTCGCCCCGAAATACCCTCCGTCGAAAACCGGCGCCCAGTTTTTCTGATCGGTGACGTTGAACACGTCCACACGCAGCTCGGTGCCCGTGGGCCGATAGCGGTAGTAGACCGAGGTATCCAGCGTGTACTGATTGGGCACCACGACGGTCTCCAGATAGTCCAGCGGGAACGAACTGGTATAGCGCAGCGCCAGCGTGGCGCCCAGCCCAAACGTGGTTTCGTAGCCGGCAACGCCGGAGACCTGATAGCGCGGAAGGCCCTGAAGGCGCTTGCTGCTCGCCAGAAACTCCGTGAAATTGGGAGCGCCGATACCGGTCCCGCAGATGATGTCCGGGCGCGAACAGTCGAAGGCGTCGGCGACCTGGGCCGTATCCTGGAACGCGATCGAATTGTCGTATCGCGCGTCCAGATAGCTTCCGGACAGCGCCGCGAACACCCTCTTCGAAGGCTGGTAGGAGAGCTGCGCCTCGATGCCGCGCGCGAGAATGGTCGAATTGCTGCCGTCGCGGTTGCGCAAGGCGCGCTTCTGCTCGAACATCGAAGCATCGGCGTACCAACTTCCCCCCGGGGGACCGTACTTGACGCCGACTTCGTAAAGCAAATTCTCGGTGGAGAAGTTGGTGGGGTCGATCTTGCCGTCCGCCCCCAACGCCGTGCCGCCACCGATGCTGTTGGAAGTGGATTGGCTATAGTTCCAGGCGGCGTAAAGCGCCAGCGCTTCAGTCGGCTTGTAGTCCAGACTCGCATTGCCGGCTGGCAAGAAGCGCGTGATCGAATCGCGTGCCGCGGCGTAGCCGGGCGGCGGAACCGGGTCGCGCGCGGTGACGAAATAGGTGTCGCCGCGGAAAGCCGCAAGAACGCTCCAATGTTGCGAGAGATCCACCTTCTGCTGAATGAAGAAGCCCAGTTGGTGGCTTGCCGAATCCGTCGTGTCCGAGACCATGTATTGCCCGCCATATCCGGCGCCCGGAGAGACATAGAGGCCGGGCTTGAGCTGCACCAGTTGAGCCTTCTGCGCAGCGGTGAGCGGAATAAACCGATTGCTGACCGGTCCGGTCAGGTCCACCGGCAGGTCGGCCTCGGTGTCGAACTGGCTGTAGCCGAGGACCTGATTGTAACGGTAGTCGATGCCGGTGTCCGACTGATTGCGGATCGCGATTCCGAACAGCCTTAGATCATAATCGAAGATCAACTCCGTTCGGTTTTCCAAGGAACTGGCACCCTTGATGATTTCGACGAAACTGTCTTGGGATATCTCCTTGCGCGACAAATGCTGGTAGTAGAGGCGATCGACCAATCGGATGCCGGGCGCCAGCGTCCGTTGATATTTGACGTGCGCCAGGTAGGTCGTGTCGTGATCGACATCCCCGGGATATGTCAACACGTTGCTTCGCGAAATCTGGACTGTGCCCGTCGGACTGATCACGGCGAACGGCCCGGGAATCGTCGAACCGTTCGGCTGCACGCCTTGGCCGGTAATGTAGATCCCGTGGTCGATCAGCGCCTGGGTCGGCCGGTTGATCCCGGCAATGTCGGTGAAATTGACGTGGAACAGCTCGGCGCTGATGTCGAGTTGGCTGCGGGCATCGGGCACGAGCCGGTAGGCGCCGTAGAAATCCTGGCTGTGATAGTGCGCAAACCTGTAGAAGCTGCCCTCGTTGCGTTGCTCATAGCTGAGCCGGACGGCGGACCGGCCGGGTTCGATCGGCATCGAGTAGTCGAACTGACCGCGGAACCGGTCCCAGCTCCCGTCCGACAATTCCGAGTAGCCCTGCGCCTTATCCAAATCCGGCACCTTCGGTATCAGATCGATGAAGCCACCGACACGCTCCGTTGTTCCGAAGATGACCGGCGGCGGGCCTTTGACGACGTTGATCTGCGCCACGCCGTTGAACGACAGCGGCAAACCAAAACCGTTGTTGCCGCCCTGGCGGCGCACGCCGTCTTCGAAAATGTCGCCGAGTTGGCCCCGGATTTCGGGCAGGCTGGCGGCGCCGAAATCCGTCGGCGCATAGGTATCCGGCACGACCTTGAGCAGGTCGCGCATATTGTGGACGTTGGCCTCCTGCATCAGCTTCTGTGTGACGGGTGTCAGCGAGCGGGGAATATCGAGGACATTGCCGTCCAGTCCGAACGGACCGTTTACTGCGGCCGCAGAGGGCAGAATGTTTTCCGGAACCGATACCTTGCCCGTGACAATCACGCATTCGGGGTCGTTCGGCTTGGTTTGATCGCAGCGGTCGGCCGCTGTTGCCTGGCCCGGTAGAAACCCCACGCCCGATAGGCCGATCCACAGCCCGAATACGACCTTAACCTTTCTTGCCTCAACCCTGCTTGCCTCTCTGGCACATCTACCCCGGAAGCCACGCGGCCGCCAATTCATGAGCATCGTCTTTTCTCTCTAGAGATCCAATTGAAGGGCCGAGTAAACCAAAAATGAAGCCACCGGTGGCCGGATGGGCGCTCCCTTCCCCGCGTGTCCCACGGTGCGCGGCAGAACGGTCTGCACTCAGGCGCGCGAATCGGCCTCAAGCGCCCTTCTCATTCCCGGTGCGTACCGGCACTGCATTTCTGGCATCGCGACCCCTGTTTTCAGATTCGTCCAGGATTGGAAGAAGGTTTCGCTGCTGCGGCATCCTGTCGCCAGACCGCCATGCCTGAGCCGGCGGTGGTGACCTGCCCCTCGTGCCCAACCGATTGGCGAGTGCTGCCTATTGAGACCGGTTGCGCACAATCCGACGACTGCTCATCCGCGCCGCTCCGGATCGCCCATACCGCCTTCAATGGTGTGGATGTTCAACGGTGACGCGAGTGTGCGGTGAACGGGGCATTTGTTGGCGATCTCCATCAACCTCGTTCGCTGTTCGGGCAACAACTCTCCCGTCAGCGATATCCGGCAATCGATTTCTTCCGAGACCGCGGTCCTATCCTGGCAGACCGCCTCGACGGCATCGGCGTGATACCGGCTGTGCTGCAACGCAACATCGACCCGATCGAGCGGGATGTTCTTTCGCTCCGCATACAGTCTGACCGTCATGGCCGTGCAGGCCCCGAGCGCCCCGAGCAGCAATTGGTAGGGCGAGGGGCCGCTATCAAGACCGCCGACGGCAGCGGGTTCGTCGGCGAGACAATGATGCGCGCCCAGCGCCAGACTCTGCTGAAAGCGCCCTGTCCCCGTTTCCCGCGTGTAGACCGTACCGTCAGCGCTAGCGACGTGGTCCGTGGCGGTGACATGACGCATCGCCCACACTGCCAGCATGTCCGCGGCAAATGCCGCGTCCGAACGCCGTTTCAGCAGATGATCGGCGCCCTCCAGGGAGACGAAGCTCTTGGGATGCCTAGCATGGCCGAAGATAAAGGAGGCGTTCTCTATGCCCACCGTCTGATCCGTCGGTGCGTGCATCACCAGAAGCGCCTTTTTCAAATTCGCGATGAGCGGCGCGAGATTCTGCTCCGAGACGTCCTCCAGAAACTGGCGTTTGATGGTAAAGGGACGCCCTGCGAGAGAAACATTCAATGCGCCTTTTTTTGCGATCTCGGCGACACAATCGGAGAACAGGTTCGTCACATGAGAGGGATCGCATGGCGCCCCGATGGTCACCACGGCCTTCGCTTCGGGAATGCGCGATGCGGCGGCGAGCACCGCAGCGCCGCCGAGGCTGTGGCCGATCAGCAGACGCGGCGCGCCGGCCGCGGCTCGAAGAAAATCGGCGGCTGCGACCAGATCGTCCACGTTGGAACTGAAGTTGGTGTTGGAAAAATCACCCTCACTGCCTCCCAGTCCCGTGAAATCGAAGCGCATAACAGCGATGCCGCGGCCGACGAGGGTTTCGGCAATGATCCTGGCTGCCGGGATGTCCTTGCCGCAAGTAAAGCAGTGTGCAAACAGCGCATACGCTTTGGGGACACCGGCCGGACGATTGATTAGCGCTGCGAGACGCCGACCGGAACCATTCTCGAATTGGATTCTTTCCGCAGCCATGTCGTCCTCCCGGTTGGGCGTTTGCGCTCATACAGTTGCGCGAATTAGCGAAGATCAGAACGGTATGCGCGATCGCCAGTGCGTTCGGTAACCCGGACGCTATTGCATCCCGCAAGACGCGCAACCGTGCGCCTGCTTTCGACAATCTGCCAGAGCCCAAGTGCCGGTATGCCTATCACGAATTCCCGGCCACGCCGAACGAGTGAAAAAGCAACGGCGACCGCCGGATCGATTCCGAACAGGGCGCAAACGAGCACATAACCTGTCTCTTGCACCCCGATGGCAGCCGGAACGGCTACGCCGAATGTCCGCAGGCCCGAAAACAGGCTGTCGATCACGAACGCCTCGTAAACGGTGACGGCGTGGCCCATCAGGTGAAAGGCCACCCAGGTTTCTCCGGCGCCCAGCATCCATGACAGAGTATGGAGCGCAAGGCCGAACAGGATCCGGTCGCTCCGCACAAATTCGCGATCGAGGGCCTGCCGCACCTCATTGGGCGATTCCAGGCCCAGTGCGCGCCAGCGCGCGCCCAACGCCATCGCTGCACGCGCCAATGCCGCGACGATGCGGTGGCGGAAGACAATTACAGAGAGAAGGAGCAGAAGCGTCACGCCCAGGCCGTAGGCGACGGGCCGCAGGATGCTCGAATCCGGCTTTGCCAGCAGCAAGAGGATCGCGCCGGCTGCCACATAAGGTATCTTCGCCACCAATTCGATGAGCAGATCGATAAGTGTGGCAGTGGCGACCGGAACGGCCCGCAGTCCCGTCAGCGTGAGCGCCCGCGCGCCGCCCAATATACCGCCAAGCTGCGAGAAGGGCAGGACTTCGGCCGCAGATTCTCGCACCAGGCGGGCAGCGACGAATTTCCAGGGCGCGGCCGCCGGAATGTCCTTGCCGATCAACCACCAGGCAGAACCTAGCAAGGCAATAAGCGGCAGGTGCACGGCCGCAACGACGACCAGCCCTCCGAAGCCCAGGCTGGAAACGGCGCGGCCGACCGCGCCCAGGCCCGCATAGGCGACGATCGCGACGAGCCCAGCCACGCCAAGAGCCGTCGCAAGGACGCTCGTAAGTTTCATGCCGCGTTCATCTTGCGCCGGTAGGGCGGCGCGATCTTGTCCTGTCTCTGTTCCACGTCGTAATAGCGCATATAGGCGGCGAACCGCTCGCGCAGACGCGCGGCGTCGAGCCCGAATTCGCCAAGATTGTGACGATGCACATCGTAGCCGCCGTGCGGCGTCTGCCGCAAATAGGCCAACACACGGCGTTCGGCCTCCGCGCTGAGCGTCATTCCGCAATGCCGATAGACGGCCGCCACCGTCGCCAAGGGAGTTTTCACGACCTCGCGGTAATGCAGATGGAGAATGCGATTTTCGCTTCTGTCCGCCGCCACCATTCTCCGGGCGCCGTCCACCCACCGGTTGCTGACCTCGCGGCCGATCTCGCTGCAATCGACATGGCGCGCAAAGGGACGCCGTAACAGCTCGGTGAGCTTGGCGACGGACGCCAGTACGCTCAACGGATCGCGATGCAGCATCACGATCCGCGCATCCGGATATACAGCGCGCAAGGCATCGAGCGCAAAGACGTGATCAGGACTTTTCAGGACCCATTGCCGGCCCGGCGATTGACAATCGAGATGCTGCAAGAACCGGCGGTGGAACCGATAGCTGGCGTCGTGGCCATGTTCGTCAATCCAACGCTGATAAGACGGGATGCGATAGGTCGTATCGAAGCGCAGGCTCTGGAATACCTGCGCCGTGATGTCCGTGCATTCCTGCGGCGCATCGGCAGAGAGCGGGTGCATGCCTTCGATACCGGGCGCTAGGCTCCTGAAGACGCGGAACTGATGTTCCACGCGCCTGCGGCGGCGATCGGCCCGCAACAGGCGCCGCCGGTCGGGATACGGATAGATCAACTCCCAGGCCCGGGGCACGGCGTTGGCCGGATCGAGCGAGAGCAAAGTGTGCAGGAAGGTGGAACCGCTCCGCGGCAGGCCCGTGATGAAGATCGGCCGGCTGATCGCACGCTCGGCAATCTGTGGGCTGGCCTCCTCCGCGGCATCAAATTGCAGAAGATTGTTGAGGCAGCGCAGGACGTCAAATCGCACGGCAAGACGGCCAAAGAGGCTGAGATCGGACTCTTCGTCGCACGCACGCAGCAGACGCGTGAGCGGATTCACGAACGACGGATCTGAAAAGGCCTGCCGGTCGGAACGACGAAGTGCTGCAACGACAAGCGAATGCGCATCGAGCCGGCCTGGGGCCAGTCCGGTGAAATGGGCGGCCCACTCGAGCGCACGGAACAGCTGCTGGTAACGATTTCCCATCCCGATCCCTTCGTCGCTCATCTCGGCTTCGTCGGGCGGCAGGCAGCCAGCCGCCAGACGCTTGCGAATGTTCCTCCCGTGATTGTATTCGGCCGATGGAGCGCAAAGGTTTCGCCATTGAACATTGCAGTCGTCACCACAAGGGTTCTAATGCAGGGATTGGACGAATTTCCGGATTTCCGGCGACTGGCGAACCAGCGATCCTGCCAGGGTTTCGAGATCGTCGACATCCTTTGCCGGCAAAGACAGCGATGTTGGAATGCTATTAAATCGCTTTCGCTTCTCGGCATTCTTGATATCTTCAAAGGTCAAGGTCGCAAAATCCACGGTAACTTTTGGCATGCCGGGCGGGCGACGGGCATTGATGCGCTTCGCCCACATCAGGAAGCCTTTCTTTGCCAAAGTCACGGTCTCCGTGCTCAGGATATTCACGGCGGAGTTGAACGATGCCATGAGCATGTCCGGAAGCGACGGGTCCGTACCGTTGCGGGACCAATCGTACTCGCTATAGACCTGAGCGTTGGCGACGATCACCAGCACCTTCGTGACGCGGTTCAGCGCTTCGGGTGTGAAGGCGCCGGCCATATCCTCGACATTGCCGTAATGAGCGACCGGACTCATCATGGAACCGCGGACGCCGAGATTGTCGGTTATGCCGCCGTCCAAAAGGCGGACGACCGGCATGCGCTTGGGATAGAAGTATCGCCCTAGCGCTCTGGCGACCTGATGCTTGCGCGTGTAGATATCGTCAAGCGCCAGTTCATAGGGCACCCAGGAATCCCGCCGTTCCGCGCAGTTGGTGTCGTAATTCCGGACTGCAATAGGTGCAAAAAAGCCCGGAACAGCGGATGACGCCATGACGGCATTTGCCACGGAATAACCGTTGAGATTCGAACACAGAAAATCGAACTGCTGCTGGATGAATGAGAATGTCATTCCGGTGTTGATGTCGCTGGCGTTGATGATGACGAATGGAAGATGCCCGAGCGACATATCCGCGAAGATCCTGTGATCGAATATATTGTCATCCAGCCAATGCGCGGCCAAATCGCTGCGGTTGTAATCTCCGCGCAACAGCGAACCGTCATTCAAGGGATTGGCGAGCTCGCCAAGCATATCCCATTCTACGTCGCGCTTGAGAAATAGCGGTTCAAAATCCGTGAAGATGCGATCGCCAAAGAGGCCGTAATAAGCGGCCGTGTAGCTGCCGCCGGAGACCGATGAGATCACGTCCACCTGATCGAGAAGAGAGCCGGTTCGGCCGTCGATTGTGACCGGAGTGTCCCGAAGCGCTTTCAACACGCCATAAGAAAAGGCCGCGGCGCGCGTGCCGCCGCCGGAAAAGGCCAGTACCACAAAGACGTTTTGTGCATTGTTTCGCGGCAATCGGCTACTGAAGTCATAACGGGGGGCGCGATCCGACTCGATCAGAGGTGCATTCCAGCTCCTGGTCGCGCAGCCGGACAGCACGACCGCCAGGAGCGGGGGTAGCAACAGCAACCTTGCGGATCGGACCGGCCGAAACAACTGGCTCGGAAAAAACAGCATCATAGCGCGCACTCTTTGCCGCACTTCCTTCAGCAGCCGTCAAAGTTAGATATTTCCCATGCCTCCCGCCAGATTATATTCGCGTGAACGGAATTTATGCCGCTCATGAACGTGCAAATTTCCGGCGGATGAGGTGATCAAGCGACAACGCTCCAGGGCCCCGGAAGATGATGAAGGCCAGAGCCGTGGTCCAGCCCAGATGGGTTTCCCAGGCGCCGGGATAGACAAAGACCTCGATCACCGCCGTCATGCCCAAAAGAACAAGCGCACTGAAGCGCGACGCCAGGCCGAGAACCAGCAGAACCGGGAACAGCGTCTCGTTGAAGGCGGCGATGTGGGCAGCGATGTCCGGCGGAATGACCGGGATCTTGTACTCGAATTGGAACAGGTAATAGGTGCTGGGCTTGAGCGTCAGCAGCCCGTCAACCTTGGTGCGGCCGGAGAGGAAGAAGGTCACGGCGATGAAGAGCCGCGCCGGCACAGCCAGCAGCGTGTCGTAGGATACCCGTTCCAGCCGCTCGATCACGGCAAGGTACAATCGGGCCGGCGACAGCCGTGCCCTGCCACGGTTGGCAATTGTGCTGGTGCTCATGAGCGATGGCTCCTCTCGGTCGTTCCTGCGACGAAGGTTCCGCCGCGAATCAGTGATTCGTAATGGGTCTGAAAGTCGATACCCGGCTCGGCCCATTCGGCTTCCTCGCGGGCGCCGACGTACGACACCTCATTGGCAAAGGCGAAGAGTGCTGCATAAGCACCGAACGACACCCGGCGCACTTCGACCTGGCGGGCGGGACGGATGACGAGCAGATATTCGCGCATGGGCGGAAGCGCGACCTCCTCGAAGGCGGTGTCGCTGCGATTGAGTTCCCAGATCCGCGAAACCTGGAACGGCGAGGTCATCAGCCGCGCCGAAGGATGAAGCTTCGGCCAGATGTCGTCGCCTAGCACGATCGGCGAATTGTCGCCGCTTGGCTCGGCCTCGGCGGCGTGATAGGCCTCCAGATAAAGCAGTTCCAGCCGGGCGACGTCGCCGAGATAGGCAAGCTGTACGACGGGTGGGAATTCCGCGAGAAACTCCGGAAAGCCATTGCCGTACGCCAGCAAAGATGCGGTTCTGGGCGGTGTTTGGGCGATATATTCTACCGCCGCGTAACGGAAGAACTCCTCGCCGACCAGGCGCTCGATCGCGGGGAACGTGTCCCGTAGCGTATCGACCAGACGCGCGTAGACGTTGTTCTTGTAGACGGCAAAGCGCTTGTCAGGCCGCTCGGTGCCGAGCGGAAGAAGGTTGCGCAAGATAGCCGGGACTTCGGGGCCGGGGGCGGACGCCAGATAGCGGGCCATGGTCGATTGAAAATCATGCAACGGCGGCATGGCGCAAGTCCCCCTGTTCGGCGATCGTGTCGGCGCGGTGGGCTTCTTCCAGCAGAACCGCAAGTTCGGGAACATCCGTGTCCCATTCGATCAGGGTGGGCTTGGGGCCGATGCGCGCGATGGTTTCGCCGTAAAGCTCCCAGACCTCGGGACAGACGTGGCTGCCGTGATCGTCGACGCGGATCGTGAAGTCGCCGTCGCGGATCACGGAATGACCGGCGAGATGGATTTCGCCGACGAGGTCGCCAGGGATGCGGTTCAGCCACTCACGGGGATCAAAACCGTGGTTGTGGGCACTGACATAAACATTGTTGATATCCAGCAGCAGACCGCAGCCGGAGCGCCGCGCTACTTCCACCAGGAAGTCCGGTTCGTCGATCTCAGATGCGCGGAAGCTGATATAGGTCGACGGATTCTCGACGAGAATGGTGCGGCCGAGCGCCGTCTGCATCGCGTCGATATGATTGCGCACCACGCCGAGCGATTGCCTGGTGTAGGGAATGGGCAGCAGGTCGTGCAGCATGAGATCGCCGAATCGCGACCAGGCGACATGCTCGGAAATCAGCGCCGGCCGGTAGCGGTCGACCAAGGCGCGCCAGCGCCGGAGATGATCGCGGTCCAGCGCTTCGGCACCGCCGAGCGACATCCCGACACCGTGAAACGATAGAGGATAGAGTTCCGCCAGCGCTTCGAGATAGGCATGCGGCGGTCCGCCCTCGCCCATGTAATTTTCCGTATGGACTTCGATAAAGGCCAGACCCGGCCGATCCGCCAGCAGCTCGCGATAATGGGCCGGCTTGACCCCGATCCCCGCTTTCGCGGGAACCGGGGCTGCGCGGTCACAGAGGTGGGGGAGCTGCGCGCGCATGGTCAAGGTCAGGCCGGAAGGTGGGAATTGGATTCAGTCAGCGAACCGTGGCCGAAGGGCGTGGTGATCTTCACGCAGGTGCCCTTGGGCACCAGCTTCCAGGAATTCGACTGGTAGTCGATTTTGGAGGTGCCGGCGCAGGTAGTGCCGGGACCGGCCTTGCAGTCGTTCTGGCCGGCCAACGCGACGCCGTAGCATTTCTCCATGGTGGCCATCTGCTCGGGCGTGATCTGGATCGGCGCGGCCGAAGCGGCGGCCATATAGCCGACTGTCGCCACGACAGCGCCGGCCAGGGCTAGCGACGAACGAAGGGACAAGCTGTTGGACATTCTAAACTCCTGTCTCAATGTGGGTAGGGTTGGGTGCCCGATTAATGGGGCGTAGCGGCGCAGGGATTCTGGGCCGCACAGGGATTGGAAACCGCCGCCGGCGCGCAGGGATTGGCTTTGGGGGCGCAGGGATTTTTTGCCGCGCACGGGTTAGAGGCAACAGCCGGCGCACAGGGGCTACGGCCATGAACCATGTTGTCGATCGACTGACACCCTGCCAGGGCGCTGCCGAGCGTAATGACCGCGCCAAGGGTCAGCGCGGATTTGGTGAAGGACTTCATACCGTTCTCCTGAACGTGAACCGTTACGGGAATGAATTCGGCAGGACGGTAAAAAAGGTTACACCGGTCACCTCCAGCACCGGTTTATCCGCGATCCTTCCAAAGCCGACAGTGTACAGATACGGCCGATCGACAATCCGGCCCTCAATGCCGCGCGGCGTAACTTCCAGCGCCGCTCATGCGAAAGATAAGGCGAGGATGGAACGGCATTACCTTGATCCGCCGCGCCTCCCGTACCCTATTGGCGGATCGCTCCGGCACCGTTCCATCCTTACCATACCGAATATCAGCTTGCCGATGGCGTATGGACGGGCCGCACAGATTCAAACACTCAATAGATAATTTGATCCCTAACGCTTCGCCGGCCTAACTTCCAGCGCCGCGCGCGAATAATCTTGTGAGGACGGAACGGCAATATCTTGATCCGCAGCTACTCTCCGCCCCTCCCGGCGGATCGCCCCGCCACTATTCCATCCCCACCATCTCAAGCACTGGGAAATTGGTCTGTTCGTTCGGCTTATCTCCAGCGCATAGGCTACAGGAACACCAAACAAACAATTCAGCCCTTGACGTCTCATCGGAGTAACTTCCGGCGCCGCGCGTGCGAAATAGCTTGTGAGGATGGAACAGCAGCGGCCCAATTGGTTCCCGCCCCCTACCCCACCCCAGGCGGACAGCGCCTGCGCTGTTCCATCCTCGCTATCACAAGCATCGGGAAATTGGTTTGTTCGTTCGGCTTATCCCCAGCGGATAGCCTACAGAAACACCGAACAAACAATTCGGCCCTTGACGTCTCGCCGGCGTAACTTCCGGCGCCTCATATGCGAAATATCTTGTGAGGATGGAACGGCAGCGGCTCAATTGGTTCCCGCCCCCTACCCCAACCCAGGCGGATAGCGCCTGCGCTGTTCCATCCTCACCATCTCAAATACCAGGAAATCGGTTTGTTCGTCTTATTCCAGAGGATAGCCGACTGAAACGCCCAGTAGACAATCCGATCCTTGATGTCTCACCGGCGTAACTTTCGGCGCCACGTATGCGAAATATCTTGTGAGGATGGAACGACAACACCTTGATCCGCCGCCCCCCGCTCCCTCCCGGCGGATCGCTCCGTAACCGTTCCATCCTCCCCACCGCAAATGTTGGGATAACGGTTTGCGGTCCGTGATCATCTCGAATAGGCAGCGCACCGGAACGCGCGATGGAAAGGTCCACCACCGACGCTTGGTCGCCGTAACTTCTCGCGCCGCGCGCACGAAAGACCTTGCGAGGATGGAATGGCAATACCTTGATCCGCCATTTCCCCCTGTACCATACCGGCGGATCGACTTGGCGCCGCTCCGTCCTCACCACTGCCGTCTTCGGCGCCCCCACGACGGCAAGGTCATTGAGGCGCAGAAGGGACGTTCTTTCTCATGGCTCCGTCTGAAACCTTCCTGCCGTTACCTGCGAATACAAGATTGAGTTCAACGCCGTCGCGGGAGAACGAACATGAAGATCATCGATGTATTGGACAAGAAGGGACGCACCTATCATACGATCCCGGCGCACGAGAGTTTCAGTCAAATTCTCAAATTGCTCGTGACGCATGGCGTTGGCTCGCTCGTGGTGACGGATTCGAACGGCGCCACCATCGGCATAGTGTCGGAGCGAACACTCATTGAGGCGCTGAGCCGCATGGGCGCGCGCGCCTTTGATAAAACGGCAAAATCGGTCATGCGATCCCCGGTACCATCGTGCCGGCCCGATCACACCATCCGCCAGGGACTTTCGACGATGACGACGCTGCGGACGCGCCATCTGGTGGTATGCGACAGCGCTGAGACCTATGGCGTCGTCAGCATCGGCGATCTTGTCAAATACAGGCTGCAGGACACGGAATTGGAAAATCTGGTGCTGCGGGATATGGCCGGCGCCAGGCACTTGGCTTCGAGCGGCAGCGCTCTGAGACGTTTCGACAAAGCCGGTTAAGGGCACGCGATTCACCGCCGCTCAAACAGTCAGCATCGCCAGAGCGGTCCGAACGGCCGTTTTCGTTAGAGCGGGATCGACGCCGACACGGTGTAGCGCAAAGGCGCCGTGCGCCAGCGTAACGAGCAAGCGCGCGGCTCCGCGCGGTTTGATATGGCGGCCGATGGTGCCGGCCTTCTGGCCCGCCCTGATCGCGCGTAGAAAGCATTGTTCGACGCGCAGCACATGGTCTTGAATCACGGCGTCGACACTATGGTCGGGTTCTTCGGCTGCGACCATCGTATTGACGATCAGGCAACCGCGGCGGCGGATATCCGGCGGCGAGGTGAGCACGGTCGCAAAAAAGTTGCGAATGCCTCTCAACCCATCCTTGTCGTCGAGCTTTTGCAGCAACGGGGCGGTGATGTCGCGCCGGTATTTTTCGAGGCATCTAAGAAAGAGTTGTTTCTTGCTGCCGAAGGCACTGTAGAGACTGATCCGGCCGAGCTGCAAATGCGTCTCCAGATCGCTTATCGATGTGGCGCCATACCCCTTGGCCCAAAAAAGCGCCATGGCTTCTGTTAAGGCTTGGTCTGGATCGAAGGACTTGGGTCTGGGCATACGTCTTGTTTCACACCGGTCGGTATGATATTTCTCCGGCCGTGGCCACGTTGTCAACCCGGCGCCCGCGCGTGAACGCGAGGGAACGTCCCCGCTCCGGGGAATGGCCACGCGCCTTGGCCTGAAACGAGCTTTGGTGGGAACTCCGTTGGCTTCCGAAAACCGTGATGCACAGCTCAGTGCCTTGATGCGCGCCGCGCAAAAAGGCGATGTGGGCGCCTATGCGGAATTGCTGCGCCTGTCCATACCGGTCATCAAACGGATCGCGAATTCCGGACGTCACTTCGGGCTTGAGATCGACGATATTGTCCAGGACGTCCTGATGTCGATGCATTCGGTCCGGCATACCTATGACCCGGGTCGGCCGTTCGTGCCCTGGCTCGCCTCCATCACGCGCCATCGGCTTGTCGACGCGCAGCGGCGGAAATCCCGAATCAACCAAAATGAGACCGCCGTTCCGGAAATCCCTGAAACCTTTTCGGGCGCGCATCCGAAATCAGATATGGAATCCCAGGGAGACCCCGAATTGCTCAAGCGGGCGATCGCGGAACTCCCGGCCGGGCAGCGGCAGGCTGTCGAGTTGCTGAAGCTGAAGGAATTGTCGTTGAAGGAGGCGTCGGCTGCGACCGGAATGTCCATCGCGGCGCTGAAGGTCGCCGTTCACCGCGGGCTCAAGGCATTGCGCCTGCGCCTGGCGGGACCGGCTGCCGACGTCGAAGACGATCAAGATGAGTCATGAGTAAGATGCGTACCGATGACCTGATCCAGCGCCTTGCGGCGGACGTCAAGCCGGTCCAGTGCCTGCGTCCGCCGGTCTTCCGCCTGGGGCGGTGGCTCTTGTTGTCGGTGCCCTGGGTTGCCGCCGTCGTCTATGTCATGGGCCTGCGTCCCGACCTGGCCACACGGCTCGTCGATACACG
>JAGWVX010000219.1 GCA_018970685.1 Alphaproteobacteria bacterium
CAGATGATCAAGCCACGGGACACTGTCGATTTGGATGTGGCTCTGATTGCTGACGAGGCTGTAGATCGCTCCACCCGCGACGCCGATCGACACCGAGAGGCCCACGACGGCCACCACGAAATAGGCGACTCCGAGCGGCAACATCAGCAGCAAATAAAACATCGACGTCCAGGTGCGCATGTCGATCAGCGCTTCCTTGATCTGGGTGAGGATCGACTCGTCCGGAACGGTTGTCGGCGGCAAGCGGCGTGGCATGCGCACGCCGAGCAGGCTCTCGACGATCCGTCCCTCCACGTGGCTGAGCAAGCGGATTGAACCGATGAAAAGCAGTGCAAACGGAATGCCAAGAATGAGGAGCGCAAAACCGGCCGTCAACGAGATACCCGTGATGGTCCAAGTGAAATAAAAGATACCCGTAATCAGCGACAGCAGCATGTAGAGTAGTGCGCCGTATGTGCGGGGATCGGAGATGACGTTGAAAAAGCCCAGCTGACGCTGCGTGGGCTCCTCCTGCTTTGGAAATGGCGTGGAAATCGTTGCTTCCATGTCGCGATACTCCTCTGCAATTTCTTGTGGCGAGCCGTACGTCTCCACGACGGAGGCCAGCACGCTGGCTTCCGATTGATCGGGGTTCTGCGCGATCTCGTTGTTTAAATGCTCTTCGCAATCCGTCAGCGCGTCGGCGATCAATCCGGGCGGAGCTCCTTTGAGCGCTCTGCGCAACTGATCGAGATAGGCGCGGACCGTTTCAGGCGGTCGGTCTGAATTCATGGGCCATCCCTCCGGTCCCGGCCTTGAGCGCGTCATCGACGAACTCGCGCATATCGCGCCATGCAAACTGCCACTCGGCGAGGGCGCGCCGCCCTTCGTCGGTGATGTTGTAGTAGCGCCGTGGCGGACCGAAGGCGGATGCCTCGACCCGGCTCTCCAGCAGACCCAACACATTGAGCGACCGTAGAACGGGATAGATCGCGCCCTGCTTAAAGATCAGACCGCCTTCGCCTTCGGCTTTCACGGCCTTGGCGATTTCGTATCCATACATCTCCCGGCCCGCTCGAGCGAGCACGGCCAGGAGGACGAGCGATGAGAGCCCGGCCATCAGTTCCTTACGGAATTTGCGCGTATATTGAGATTCTTCGGTCAACGGGAACGCGCCTTTCTTCCGCCCTCCAAACTATTACGAAGTTCAATCTAGCATGAACTTCGTAATATGCAAGAGGTCCCTATAGGGAACTTCAAAATATTTCGATTCGGCCATGGAAATGGTTAACAGCGGCCTCTGCTGTAAATCGTACCGTGCTCAATGTTAGTTGATGCGGCAGCTTGTCACAGGTCCGTCCATGCATGTCGACGCCTACCTCGAACGCATTGCCTTTACCGGCGCAACGTATCCGAACTTGGCGACGCTGACTGCTCTGCATCGTGCTCATCTGCAGGCGATCCCTTACGAGAATCTCGACGTGCAACTCGGGCGTCCGGTCGGCATAGGACGCGAAGCCATTTTTGAGAAAATGGTTGGCAACCGCCGCGGCGGCTGGTGTTACGAAATGAACGGCTTGTTCGGTTGGGTCCTTGAACAGTTGGGCTTCAAGGTGACCCGCAGCGCGGGCGCGGTGATGCGCGAGGTCTCCGGCGACACGTCCATCGGCAATCATCTCGTGTTGAAGGTCGAACTGGACGAGGGAATTTATCTCGCTGACGTCGGCTTTGGCGACGGACCGATCGATCCGATCCGCGTTGCGCCAGGCGATTTCATCTCGTACGACTTCGAATTTTCCCTCTCACGCGAAGAAGGCGAGTGGTGGCGTCTCCATAACCACAGGGGTGGCGGTGCCGCGTCGTTCGATTTCAACTTGGCTGCGGCCGACGAAGCGTTGCTCGTGAAAAAATGTGACTGGCTGCAGACGGCCGATGAATCCGTGTTTGTTCAGAATGCCGTGTGCCAGCGCTACAAGGCGAATGCACTCTGGATCCTGCGCGGCCGCGTTTTGCGCGAGCTGACGCCGTGCGACAAGAAAGATTACCTCATCGCGGATGCGCACGAATACGTGACTGCCTTGGATGAAATTTTCGGCCTCAAACTTCCCGAAGCGGTGTCGCTTTGGCCGAAAATCTGCGCCCGGCACGAAGCGCTATTGGCCGGTAAATAGCTCTCAAACAGCCTTCCGGGCCGTCAGTATGGCCGACGATCCAACCTTGCCTTCAAGGCGCGTGCCGACGAAGCCGTTATCCGTCAACAATTGCAAGGCGCCTGCAATTTCTTGGCCCGAACGGCTGATCGGATTGGGCAGCCATTTCGGCCCCGCCTTCTTGTGCGTCCGCAACAGCAACAGCAGTAATCCGTCCGGCTTAAGTACGCGACGAATTTCCACGAGGTCGCACGCCGGATCGCGCCAAAATTGAAAACTGTGCAGCGCTGCGGCTTTGTCGAACGTTGCATCCGGCCAGGGCAGGGAGGAGGCGTCGCCCAGCTTTAACTCGACGCGACCTTTCTTGCGGAACTTCCGTGTGCGTTTTTCTGCCGTCTGCAGCATCAGTTCCGACGGATCGACGCCGCCGACCAACCCATCACGCGCCGCCTTTGCGAGCTTGCGCGCTAACCGCCCCGTACCAAAGCCGATCTCCAGCACGCGGTCGGAGTTGTGCACTTCAAGGCGCTTAAAGGCAAAATTGTGCGATGAGGCATTGAATCGGTCCATCAACCAGCCGAAGACATGGCCCCAGAAGCCGTGCGGCTGCATCGCTTGAGGAACTCTTGTCATGGTCACGCCGTTGAGGCCGGCTTCTCGGCCATCACAATTTTCTCGACTTTCACGTAATCCGTCTTTCCCGTCCCGAGCACCGGGATATCTCTCGCATAGATCATCCGGCGCGGCACAGCGATCTCGGCTACGCCGTGGTTCTGGGCCCAGCCGACTAAGTCGATGCGCTGGGCGTCCGGGTTGGTGGTAACCAGCACGATTTGTTCGCCCTTGCGCCCGTCCGGCAGAGCAACAGCGGCATGCGAGAAATCAGGCCACAGAGACGTGGCGCAATTCTCCACCACGGCCAGGGACACCGTCTCTCCACCGACTTTCGCAAACCGCTTCATACGGCCTTTGATGGAAATAAAACCCTCATCGTCGATCGCCACCACGTCGCCGGTGTCGTGCCAACCGCCCTCGACCGGCGTGATGACGCCAGGATTTTCCGGCTTGATATAGCCGAGCATGACGTTCGGCCCTTTCAGGAACAGCCGCCCGGCGTTGGGAATTCCCTCGACCGGCTCAAGCCGCGCTTGCATGCCGGTCATCAGCCGTCCGACCGTGCCGGGCCGGTTGGCGCCGGGTTGGTTCGCGGCCGCGACTGGCGCGGTCTCAGTCACGCCGTAACCTTCGATCAGGTCGATGGCGTATTTCTTTCGCAGAAGCTGCCGTGTTTCGTCGCGCACGCGTTCTGCACCGCAAACCGCAATACGCAGCGAATTCAAGTCGCCTTGCTCGCCGGCACGCGCATATTGCGACATGAAGGTGTCCGTCGACAGCAGGATCGTCGCGCCGGTTTCTTTGACGCGCCGCACGATCTCGTGCGGTTGCAGGGGTGTCGGATGGAATACCGCTTTCAACCCGAGAAGCAGCGGCATCAGGGCGCCTACGGTCAACCCGAAGCAATGGAACGTCGGCAACGGATTGAACAGGATATCGGTCGGATACAGCGCGATGTGCGCGCGGACCTGCTCCACATTGACCAGAAGATTGGTGTGCGACAGAGCGACGCCTTTGGGGGCGCCTTCGGTGCCCGATGTGAATAGAATCACGGCGGGCGTCTCAGCTGCGGTGTGTGCGGTGACGGCGCCAGGCACATATTGGCCGATGCCCGCCACAGCCTTATCGAACACCGACAGCTTTTCGCGAACGTCCTCCAGATAAACGACCTCCGCCGCCATCGAAAGTTCCGCGTCCAGCGCTTCGAGCTTGGCGAGTTCGATGAAGCGGTGGGCGGTTATGACGCGTTTGACTTTCGCCGTGCGCAGCGCGCTCATGATGCCGGCCGCGCCGTTAGTGAAATTCAGCATTGTCGGGATGCGGCCGAAGGCGGAGATCGCGAAAAAGGAAACCACGGCGCCGATGCTGGTCGGCAGCATAATTCCCACGCATTCGCCTTTAGAGGTTCCTTTTTTCAGAGCGTGGCCGAGCGCGAGCGACGCACGCACGATCTCGTCGTAGGTTACGACACGCTCGTCGCCATCGACGATGGCGGGCTTGTTGCCGCCATAGCGCGCCCTGGCATCGACCAGCGCCTGGAAGACCGGCTTCCTGGTGCGGATCATGTCGAACGGCACGATATCCTCGCCGGACGCGGCGGCGACAGTTGCAACGGCCAATGGCTCCTCCCCTGGGCGGCGGGACTGGCCCGCCCTTGGCTCTATGACACAAACTTACCGGAACCCGGTGATTTCCGGTAGAGCAACCTATATGTAAGGGGCCATGACCACTGTAATTGACCAAGCGGACAAAGACCGCCGCTCCGTGCGCCACCCAGAAAAGGTGAACCGGCCGGAAAGCCCTATTCTGCGTAAGCCGGAATGGATACGTGTCAAAGCGCCCATGGGGCGGGAATATTCCCAGACGGAAACCATCGTGCGCGAGCACGGCCTCCACACCGTCTGCGAAGAGGCCGGGTGTCCCAACATCGGCGAGTGCTGGACCCATCGCCACGCTACGATGATGATCATGGGCGATACCTGCACGCGGGCCTGCGCCTTTTGCAACGTGAAGACGGGACTGCCGGCCGCGCTCGATGCCGACGAACCGGAGAGGGTTGCGGAGGCGGTGGCCAAGCTTGGCCTGAAGCACGTTGTAGTGACCTCGGTCGACCGCGACGATTTGCCTGACGGCGGAGCCAAGCATTTTGCCGAAACCATTCAAGCCATCCACCGCCGCAGCCCCGGCACTACGGTGGAGGTGCTGACGCCGGACTTTCTGCGCAAACCCGGTTCGATCGAGGTCGTGATGGCTGCGCGGCCCGACGTCTTTAACCACAATGTCGAGACGGTGCCACGGTTGTACCTCAATGTCCGGCCCGGCGCGCGCTATTTCGTGTCGCTGCGGCTGCTCGAACGCGCCAAAGAACTTGTCCCGGACGGTTTCACTAAGTCCGGCTTGATGGTCGGGCTCGGCGAAAGCCGCGAAGAAATCATGCAGGTGATGGATGATTTGCGCGCCGCCGGGGTCGACTTCCTGACCATCGGCCAATACCTGCAGCCGACGCGCAAACATGCGCCCCTCGACCGCTTCTGGTCGCCGGAGGACTTCAAGGCGCTGGAGACGAC
>JAGWVX010000220.1 GCA_018970685.1 Alphaproteobacteria bacterium
TCGCTCCGCTTCATGACGCGTCCGGGATGACAGTTCCCGTTTAGTCGGAGCCATCGACATGCCCGCCGAACTTTTGGTTCTCGTCGTCCTTCCCGCCCTGCTGGCGCTTGCCGCCGGCTGGGATCTGGGAAGCTATACGATTCCGAACGTTCTCCAGGGTGCGCTGATCGCCGCTTTTGTTGTGTTCGTGTTCGTCGCCGGCATGACGCCGGGCATGGTCGGCGATCATCTGCTGGCGGGTTTCCTGGGGTTGATCGTCGGTTTCATCCTGTTTGCGCTCGGTTATATCGGCGGCGGCGACGCCAAGCTCTTCGCTTGCGTCGTCTTATGGCTGGGATTTCGCGATCTGGTCAGCTACGCGCTGGCCGCGTCGCTTTTGGGCGGCGCGCTGACGCTCGTGCTGCTGGGGCTGCGGCGCCTGCCGCTGCCCGCGGCGCTGGCGCGGCAGAACTGGTTGCTGCGGCTGCACGACGAACGGTCTGGCATTCCCTACGGCGCCGCACTTGCCGCCGGTGCGTTTGTTATCCTTCCGCAGACGGAGATTTTTCGTCTCGCGGCAGGCCTCTAGGGCGAAAAGACGATGTACGCGGCACGCACCCCAACAACGGCATGTTAAGCATTTTCTAAAGGGTTCCGTGCTCGGATTGAGGCAAAGGAGCTGCTCTCATGAACACGCGGCGTCTCGTTATCCTTTTGTTGGCCGCGGTGGCCGCGGGAGGTGCAGCACTGCTCGTGCGCGGACTGCTCGGCGGCGGTACGCCGAAAGCCGAGGCGCGCTTGGAGCCGCCGCCGGTCGCCGTCGCCAGCGTGCTCGTCGCGGCGGAAGATCTGCAGCCCGGCCAACCGCTGCTTGCGAGCCAGGTGCGCTGGCAGCAATGGCCGGCGTCCGGCACCGACGCGAGTTTCATCATGCAGTCGAGCGGCGTCTCGTTGCAGAGCGTGGTGACGGGCACGGTGGTACGCGCGCCGATCGTCAAGGGCGAGCCGATCACCTTCGCCAACGTCGTCAAGAGCGGCGCGGCCGGTTTCATGGCCGCGACACTGCAGCCGGGAATGCGCGCGGCCTCGATCAGCGTGTCGATGGCGTCCGTCGCCGGCGGCTTCATCCTGCCCAACGACCGCGTCGACGTCATTCTCACCCAGCCGGCCAACGGCGGCGCCAAGATGGCGCACTCCACCATCGTGTTGTCCGATGTGCGCGTCCTGGCGATCGATCAGACGACCGACAGCCGGAACAAGAAGTCGGTTTCCGACGTCAGAACCGCGACGCTCGAATTGACGCCCCAACAAGCGGAAGGTCTGGCGCGGGCGCAGGCTTCGGGAACCTTGTCGCTGGCGCTGAGACCGCTGAGCGACAGCGCCTCGCGCGCCGCGGGGCAGGTGTCCGACGCGCGCAGCGATTCCGACGTCGGTCCGGTTTCGATCATACGTTACGGCATTGCGCACAACAGCGGCGGCGGAGGAAACTAGATGCGCGGGAATTTCCTCTTGGCTTTGGCCGCCGCCGCGCTGTTCGCGGCGTCGCCGGCCGGCGCGGCGCCGGACGACGTTGACGGGACGGCGCACGTCATCTCCGTTTCGGTCCGCGATGGCGAGGCCGTCCACAAGCATCTGACGCTCGGCCTGAACAAGGCGGCGATCGTCGAGATCGACGCCGATGCGCGCGACGTTCTGGTCGCCAATCCCGAAATCGTGGACGCCGTCGTGCGTTCGCCGCGGCGGATATTCCTGCTGGCGCAAAAGACCGGCCAGACAAACGCCTTCTTCTTCGACGCGTCCGGCCGCCAGCTCCTGTCGATCGACATCCGGGTCGAAAGGGACGTCACCGATCTCGCCGCGATGATCCGCAAGGACTTTCCCGACTCCCAGATCAAGGTATCGGCGATGAACGACAACGTCGTGCTCTCCGGCAAGATCGCCAGCGCCGAGCAGTCGACGCGTGCGCAGGACATCGCGGCGCGTTTCGTCGGCGATCCGGCAAAGGTCGTCAACATGCTGCAGATCACGGGCAGCCAGCAGGTGATGCTGAAGGTGCGCATCGCCGAGGTGCAGCGCCAGGTCGCCAAGCAGCTCGGCATCGATCTCACTGGCGCCGCCACGATTGGTGGTGTGCCAATCATTGCGTCAACTTCCAATCCTTACGGTCTCGCCGGCCAAGCCTTGAGTGATCTCTCTGGTGCACAGTTCGGTAACGTATGCCCTCAGCAGTTTATACCTGGTATCACGAAGACTATAACCAACATGGCAATCAATAACGTCAGCAATAACCCTGCCCTCCTAGAGCCTGGCGCCGCGACAGGTGTTACTACTACTCAGACCACCACTGTTCCGTGTTCCGGCCAGAACAATATCCAAGGTGTAATGAAAGCACTGGAGACGGTCGGCTTGGTCCATACCCTTGCCGAACCCAATCTGATCGCGGTGTCTGGTGAGACAGCAAAGTTTCTGGCGGGCGGTGAATTCCCTGTTCCTGCCGGACGCGATGCGCAGGGCAATGTTTCGGTCACTTTCAAGCAGTTCGGCGTCGGCCTGTCCTTCACGCCGGTGGTGCTGAGCGATGGTCTCATCTCGCTGCAGCTGTCGACCGAAGTGAGCGAGCTTACCAACACCGGCGCCTTCACGATGTCGGGCGGAACCTCGACGAACGCTAACGGCCAGACGGTGACGGTAGCGGCGACCACTATCCCGGCACTGTCGGTGCGCCGCGCGGAGACCACGGTCGAACTACCGTCGGGCGGCAGCTTCGCCATCGCCGGATTGATGCAGCACGTCACCAAGCAGCAGCTCGACGGTTTTCCAGGTCTCACGGATATGCCCATTCTCGGCGCACTGTTCCGCAGCCGCGATTTTCAGAACAACGAGACCGAGCTTGTCGTGACCGTGACGGCCTACCTGGTTCATCCGACGACTGAAGCGAAGCTTGCTCTCCCGACCGATGGCTTTGTGCCACCCACCGACGTCGAAACTATCCTGCTCGGACGCGTGAACGCGGTCTACGATCGCACCAAGCACCCGATCACCGAGGCCCAAGGCAAGTTCGGCTTCATCGTGCAATAGGACGCGGACATGTCGAAGATGATCAATATCCTGCGTTACGTGTCGGTCGGCGCCGTGCTGCTGGCGGGCAGCTGCGCCGCACCGTTCAACGACGGCAGCGCCTTGTCCAACGACGGCACCGTCAATCACCCGATCACGGTGGCGCCGCAGACCGTCGATCTCAAGCTGTCTTTCTCGGCCCCCGACGCGGGCCTGCTGCCCGACGACGCCGCGCGCCTGAGCGATTTTGTGGCGGACTATCTGCAGCACGGCAACGGTTCGCTTTCCGTCTCGGTTCCTGCCGGCGGCGACTCGGCGGCGGCCATCAGTTATTTCGGCGAAAGGCTGGCGTCGATGGGCGTGCCGCGCTCGCATATCCTGGTCGGCACGCATGAGGTAACCAACGGCGATAGCCGCGTGGACGTCGACTACATCGCTTATATCGCCCATACCGCGCCCTGCGGCGATTGGTCGAAGAGCCTCGCTTACACCGCCTCCAACCAATCTTCGCCGAATTTCGGCTGCGCCGTGCAGCAGAACCTCGCCGCGATGGTCGCCGATCCGCGCGATCTCCTGCAGCCGCGGACGATGGATGCGGGCGACGCCTCGCGCCGTACCACGGTGCTCACCAATTACGAGAAGGGCAAGGTAACGTCCGCCGACAAGACCGCCGATCAGTCGACCAAGGTGTCCGACGTGGGCGCGCAGTAGGGATACGCGGAAAATGGTAAGGGGTGACGACATTCAGGAACCATTCGGAGCGGCGGCGCACGAACGTCCGGTGCCGCGCATTTCCATCCACGCGTTCTGCGAATTTCCCGACACCGGCGCCGCTCTGCAGCGCGCCGGGGCGGACCGCCGCTTGGCCAAGAGCCAGCTCAACGTCCAGCTCGGCGGCATCGGCGCGGCGATCGAGCATTACAGCGGGCAGCTGACGCCCAATCTGCTCGTCGTGGAAACCAGGCTTGCCGGCAAGCCCGCCCTCGAAGAACTCGACCGTCTCGCCGAGGTCTGCGATCCGTCCACCAAAGTGGTGGTGATCGGCCGCCACAACGACGTCGAGCTCTATCGCGAGCTGATGCGCCGCGGCGCCTCCGAATATCTCGTGGCGCCGCTCGATCCGCTGCATCTGATCGAGGTGATCGCGGGGCTTTACGCCGATCCGGAGGGCCGTCCGATCGGCCGCGTCGTCGCCTTCGTCGGCGCGCGCGGCGGCGTGGGCTCCTCGACCTTGGCGCACAACGTCGGCTGGTGCATCGCCGAAGAGCAGCAGATCAACACCACCATCGTCGATTTCGATCTGCCGTTCGGCACGGTCGGCCTCAATTTTAACGACGAGCCCGCCCAGAGCGTGGCCGACGCCTTGACCACGCCCGAACGCTTGGACGATGTCCTGCTGGAGCGCATTCTGCTCAAGCGCGGTGATTTCCTGTCGCTGTTTGCCGCGCCCGCCGTGCTGGATCGCGATTATGAAGCGGGCCTTGAGGCCTACGAGGCCGTGCTCGATGCCGTTCGTCAGTCCTCGCCCTGCGTGCTGGTCGATCTGCCGCGCCACTGGGCGCCTTGGATCAAGGCGACGCTGATCGCGGCCGACGAGGTTGTCATCGTGGCCTCGCCCGATCTGGCCTCGCTGCGCAACACCAAGAATATGGTCGAGCTCCTGCGCCACAACCGTCCCAACGATGTGCCGCCACGTCTGGTGCTGAACAAGGTGGGACTGCCCAAGCGGCCGGAAATTCCGGTCAAGGACTTCGCCGAGACCATCGGCATCGATCCGGCGCTGGTGCTTTCCTACGATCCGCTGATCTTCGGCCAGGCCGCCAACAACGGCCAGATGCTGCCCGAGCTGGGACAGAAATCGCCGGTGGTCGAAGGCGTACGCCATTTCGCGGGGCTGCTGACCGGACGCAAAGCGGTGCCGGTGGCGGTCTCCAATCCATTCCTGTCGCTATGGTCCGGAAAGAAGCGGGCTTGAAGAGGTTGAGCTGAATGTTCGGCAAGCGCGCCGCCGATGCCCCTGCCAAGCCGGTTCGTCCGGCCGAGCGTCCGCGCACGGCCGAGCCGCCGCCGCCGATCAGCGGCGCCAAAGCGCCACCGCCGCCTGTGGCGGCCGCCCGCACTGTGCCGCCGCCGGCTTTTGCACCTGACAACCGCTCGGAAGATTATTATCAGATCAAGGCCACCATCTTTTCGGCCCTGATCGACACCATCGATCTGGCGCA
>JAGWVX010000221.1 GCA_018970685.1 Alphaproteobacteria bacterium
TCGTAGAACGAACCAGCACAGATGGTGTGGGAGTCGTCCTCGCCCGCCACGCCGCCGAACACCGGCTCGCCGCACTTGGTGCAGAAATTCCGCGACAGCAAAAGTTTCAGGGCGCCATTCCGGAATATTGACGTGCGCAGAATACTCTGTCATATAGAGAACTCTTATTGATTAGGGAAGCCGATGCCGATCACCACGTTTTCGTGCCGACCGATTGCGGCTGGGCTGGCGTCGCCGCACCGGAGGCCTGGGTCGTGAGCGACACTCTTCCACTCAAGATCGACTCCCTCTCCAAGCGTTTCGACAGCATCACCGCGCTTGCCGGCGTTTCTTTGGAGGTCCGCGAGCAAACTTGTTTCGGCCTGCTCGGTCCCAACGGCGCCGGCAAGTCGACGCTGATCCGCAGCATTGTCGGGCGGGTGCGGCCCGACGGCGGATCGATCACGTTGTTCGGCGCGCCCGTAAAGTCGTCAGCCGCCAAGGCCGCCATCGGCTGGGTGCCGCAGGACCTCGCGCTCTATCCGCGGCTCACCTGCCGTGAGAATCTGCAGGCTTTCGGCCGCTATCAGGGTCTCGCCGGCAAGGCGCTGAACAATGCCATCGCCTGGTGCCTCGAATGGGCTGGCCTCGCCGACCGTGCCGACGCGATCGTGATGACCTTGTCCGGCGGTATGCGCCGTCGGCTCAACCTCGCCGCGGGCATTGTGCACCGCCCGCACTTGGTGCTGCTCGACGAACCCACGGTCGGCGTCGATCCCCAATCGCGCAACCGCATCTTCGACATGGTGGCCGATCTGCGGAAGGACGGCGCCACGGTCATCTATACCACGCATTACATGGAAGAAGCCGAGCGGCTCTGCGATCGCATCGCGATTCTCGATCATGCGCATGTCATCGCCCTCGGCACCAAGGACGAGTTGATCACGCAGTCCTTCGGCACGCGTTACGACGTCCGCATGCATCTGACGGACGGCGGGCCCGCCGCGGAGGCCTGGGCGGCGACCCAAGGCGGCGGCCTTCGGGCCGGGGTGGCGCAATTCTCCATCGCGCGGCCGATCGAAATCGCCGCCTTGCTGCAGACCGCGGAAGCGGCCGGCCTCGACGTCGCCGACGTAACGCTGCGCCGGCCCAATCTTGAATCCGTATTCCTCCACCTGACCGGACGAGAGCTGCGCCAATGATCTGGGCCATTGTGAGTAACGGCTTTCGGGCTCTGCGCCGCGACCGTGGCGCGCTCATTCTCTCCTTCATCCTGCCCGTCGCCTTCTTCACGATCTTTGCCTATGTCTTCGGTTCGATGGGCTCGTCGGCGACGCCGCGCGTCAAGGTGATCGTGGTCGATCAGGATCGCAGCGCCGTGTCGCAGCGGCTCGTGCGCGGCCTCAGGGCCGAACCGTCTCTGGAGGTCTCAACGGCGCCAGCGAAGAACGGCGCCGCCGCGCAGCCCGCGCCTTACACGGCGGCCACCGCCGAGCAGGCGGTGAAGCAAGGCGACGCGCCCGTTGCCATCCTCATCCCGAAAGGCTTCGGCGCCGCTCCTTTCGCCTTTGGTCCAATGGTAGATCGGCCGCAATTCGTCATCCTGCACGACATTTCCAATCCGGTGGCGGGGCAGGTGGCCTCCGGCATGCTGCAGAAGGTGGTGATGACATCTCTTTCCGACATCATGGCGGATCAGGGCATGAAGTATCTCGATCAGTCCGTCGGCGGCCTGATGCCGGGTCAGCGCAACGCCTTCGATGCCAGCATGGCGCGCTACAAGGCGTATCTTGCGCGGCGCCGGCGGCAAGGGGTGACGCCCGAGGCCCAGGCCGGCAGCATCATCGCCATCACGCTGCGTAACGTGGTCGGGCAAAGGAAGAAGAATCCCATGGTGTCCTTCTATGCCGCCGGCATCGGCGTGATGTTCCTGCTCTTCACCGCCAGCGGCGCGGCGGGATCGCTGATCGACGAAGCGGAAAGCGGCGCTCTCGATCGCATGTTGAGTGCGCGCGTAAGCATGACGACTCTCCTGGCCGGCAAGCTCCTCTATTGTGCGCTGCTCGCCTTCCTGCAGCTTACCGTGATGTTCCTGTGGGGCGCCGCCGTCTTCCAACTGGATCTGTTCAGCCATATACCGGGTTTTGTCGTGATGACCGGTGCGACCGCTTTCGCCGTTTCTGCTTTCGGCATGCTGCTCGCCAGCCTGTCGCGCACGCGCCAGCAGCAGGCGGCGATCGCAACACTCCTCATTCTGGTGATGTCGGCGCTGGGGGGCAGCATGTTTCCGCGTTTCCTGATGCCCGACTTCATGCAGAAGCTGGGCCTGTTTACCTTCAATGCCTGGGCGATCGACGGCTACACCAAGGTGTTCTGGCGCGACGAGCCGGTCTGGCATCTGCTGCCGCAAGTCGAAGTCTTGATCGGTTCCGGCATCGCCCTCTTCCTGCTCGCGCGCGTCTTTGCCCGGCGCTGGGAGGCCGTGTAACTTCGATCCGCGAAATGGACATCCGCTACAAACACTCCTCACCCATGGCAACCTTTAAGGAGCGAGTGCCGGACTGGCTCCGCCGTTCACGCGAGAGAGCGTGCGCTAAGTCGGATTTTCCAGGCTGAACATTTCCGTTTCCTTGTCGTAGGAGAACAGCTCCGCGAAACGGGCCCAGCTGATGACCGCGCGCAGCGTCTGCTCGGCGGCCTCTTCCGTCATATGGTCTTCGAGTTCGTCGATGAAACGCCGACGCGGCGCGGCATGGTTGGCGCGCTCGTCGAGCACACGGCGGATATGTGCCGCCAGCGGTACGCAGCTCATCAGCGCCCGCGAGAAGATTTCCTTGCGTTCGTTGGTGTCGGCATCGGCGAAGCGCTTTCCCATGTGGGTCAGCTTGATGTCGCCGCCCTCTACGTCGCCCAGCCGCAGGAGCTGCAGCGCTTCCGTGACGGGAAACAGTTCGTCGATCTCCAGCTGCAAGTCGGAGGCGATATCCGGCAAGTCGGCCTTGCCGTTGTAGGGCGGAGCAGCGACCGCCTCGATCAGGCCGGCGATCAGGCCGGACGACACGTGCGTCAGCGGCGTGTCAAGGTTGGGTCCCGTCACCGGAGCCTGACGGGGTTGCCGCTCGACCCGGCGCGCCGTCATCTCGACATAGATGCGGTCAACATAGTCCTCAAAGGCGGTTGAAGTGCGCTCGCGCGGCCGCGGAATATCGATCTTGATGTCGGATGTGATGCGCCCTGGATTGCTGGAGAATAGCAGCACGCGGTCGCACATCTGCACCGCTTCCTCGATGTTGTGGGTCACCAGGATGATGCCTTTGATAGGCAGCTTCTTCTCGCTCCACAGGTCGATGAGGTCGGTGCGCAGATTCTCCGCCGTCAGTACGTCCAGCGCCGAGAACGGCTCGTCCATCAAGAGGATGTTGGGGTGGACGACGAGCGCCCGGGCAAAGCCGACGCGCTGGCGCATGCCGCCGGAAAGCTCGCGCGGATAGGCGCTCTCGTAGCCGTCGAGGCCGATCAGGTCGATGGCCTCCAGCGCCCGGGTGCGGATCTCCTTTTCCGGCAGATGCAGGGCCTCGAGTCCAAGCTGCACGTTCTCCAGCACGGTCAGCCAGGGGAACAGAGCGAAGCTCTGGAACACCATGGCGACGCCGCTCGCCGGCCCGTCGATAGACTGTCCGAGATAGGTGAGGTTGCCACCTTGCGGCTTGGCGAGGCCCGCGATCAGGCGCAGGAGGGTGGACTTGCCTGAGCCCGAACGGCCGAGCAGGCCGACGATCTCGCCTTCGTGCAGCGTGAGGTTGACGCCGTCCAGCACCAGCAGTTCGTCGCCGCCGGGCTTGGGAAAGGTCCGCCGCACGTCATGGATTTCGAGAAGCGTGGTTGCAGCACCCATGATCGCCTCCTATCCAAGCCGGAACTTGCGTTCCGCATACCAGTAGAGCGGCCGCCAGAACAGCCTGTTTACGACGACGACGAAGAAACTCATCACTGCGATGCCGAGCACGATCTTGCGGAAATCGCCCGCTGTCGAGGCATCTGTGATGTAAGAACCAAGTCCGTAAGCCCGTAGCGTGTTGTGGCCCCATTCGACGATTTCCGCGACGATAGCCGCGTTCCACGAGCCGCCCGAGGCCGTGATCGCTCCGGTGACGTAGTAGGGGAACACGGCCGGCAGCGCCACTTTGCGCCACCACAACCAGCCCTTGATCTGGAAATTGTCGCTGGCGTCGCGCAGTTCGTGGGGCAGCGCCGAGGCGCCGGCGATGACGTTAAACAGGATGTACCACTGCGTACCCAGCACCATCAGCGGCGACAGCCAGATATTCGGGTTCAGCTTCCACATGACGATCAGCGACACGACGATAGGAAACAGCAGATTCGCCGGAAAGGCGGAGAGGAACTGCGCCACGGGCTGCACGATCCGCGACAGGTGCGGGCGCAGGCCCACATAAATTCCAATGGGTGTCCAGATTGCGCTCGCCAGCGCGATCAGGACCAGCACACGGGTCAGGGTGGCAAACCCCCGCAATACCACGTTGATAAGCTCTCCGGCGCCGAGCGGAATGGCGGCGAAATGGGCAATCTGCCACAGCGCATAGAGAACCACGCCACCCAAGCAAGCGTACCAGACGGCGTCAATGATCCAGGGCCGGATAGGGCTGACGCTTCTCGCGCCTTGCCTGCGCGCGGGCGGCGTCAGCTGATAGGACCAATGCATCAGCCGGTCGAAGGGTGCGCCGATGGCGTCGATCAGCTTCGAACGGCGGAACATTGCCAAGGCCCAAGACTCCGTTGCCTCGTCACCTGGTTCGGCATCGATGCGGAAGCGGTCGGCCCAAGCGACCAACGGGCGGAACAACAGTTGGTCGAAGATGATGATCACGACCAACATGGCGAGGATCGCCCATACGATAGCTTTCAAGCTCTTGGCTGCGATGGCCGCCGCAATATAGGAGCCGATGCCGGGAAGCGTGATGGACGTGTTGCCCACGGTGAAGGCCTCGGACACCACCAGCATGAACCAGGCGCCGGACATCGACATCATCATGTTCCAGATGAGCTGCGGCATCCCGAAGGGGACTTCGATGCGCCAGAAACGCGCCCAGGCATTGAGCCCGAACAGCCGCCCCGCTTCCTCCAGTTCGCTCGGTACGGTGCGTAGCGACTGGTAGAAGCTGAAGGCCATGTTCCAGGCCTGGCTGGTGAAGATCAGGAAGATCGCCGCGAACTCCGCGCCCAGGATGCGTCCCGGCGCCAGC
>JAGWVX010000222.1 GCA_018970685.1 Alphaproteobacteria bacterium
TCATCCAAGATTATGCCACGTTGCGCCTATCGTTAAAGGAACATCCTCTCACGCTGCTACGGCAACGTCTGTCTTCGCGCGGCGTTGCCCGTAACGCCGAACTGTCAACGGCCGCCAACAATACGCGCATTCGCGTGGCGGGCCTGGTGCTGGTGCGCCAGCGCCCCGGAACGGCCAAAGGCGTGACCTTTGCCACTCTGGAAGACGAAACCGGTATCGCCAATGTCGTGGTGTGGCAGAAGACGTTCGAAGCCTTCCGCCGGCCGTTTCTCGCCAGCCGTCTGATGATGGTGAGCGGAAGATTGCAGCGTGAGGGGCGTGTCGTTCATGTCGTCGCCGAGAAAATCGAGGATTTGTCACGTGAGCTTTATCGCTTGTCGGACATCGAATGCGCGGTTGCACCAACCCGTGCCGATGACACCAAACAACCGTCACATGCTGATTACCGCACGATGCATCGTCATCCGCGCAATGTGCCGGCAAATCTAATTCCGAAAAGTAGAGATTTTCGTTGATCCGCCCGCAGCTGGAATCAACGTGTGCATTGTCTCTGATCATGCAAACCGGTTGGGGAGCGTCGGCCCGTTAGCACGGCCGATACCGCGGCCTTTAATCACAGCGCGTGGTGCAATGGCCAGGCACGGTATAGCGTGAATTTCTTTATATAACAATATGTTACACATGTATTCTCTAGCAAGACATTAAACCGCTTTGGCCTTCCTCTGGCGATAAAAGAAAAGTGATTGTTGGCCATTTGGTCAGGCACCCGACCGCGGCTAAGGTCCGCGCCAGCTGTCTATTCGGCGGGCCAGTCTGGTGACCGCCGCAAACCTGAGGAAGCCCTCGATGCATCGGTTTTGTACCTTATTAAGCACGGTCGCCGCCGCGACCCTCATGCTGGCCGCCTGCTCTACGTCGCCCGCTACGGAAACCAAGCCGGTATCCCCGGCACCGGTCGCGCAGTCCGCACCACCTAATCCATTCGATCAAGCGAGCACGCTGCCGTTCGAGGCCCCGCCGTTCGACAAAATTAAGGACAGCGATTTTCAGCCCGCCATGGATGAGGGCATGAAACGCGAACTCGCCGACATAGAGACAATTGCCAATAATCCGGCGCCGGCGACCTTCGAGAACACGATTGTGGCGATGGAGAAGTCTGGTCAGATGCTCGACCGCGTCGAGCTCGTGTTCAATGCGCTCGCCGGCGCTAACACAGACGACGCGCTGCAGAAGGTCCAGGAGATCGAGGCACCGAAGCTGGCGGCCCATCATGACGCCATCTACCTCAATTCAAAGCTCTTTGAGCGCGTCAAGGCGGTTTACGACCAGCGCGACAAGCTGAATCTGGACCCCGAAGCTCTGCAATTGGTCAAGGTGTATTATCAGGAATTCGTACACGCAGGTGCCCAGCTGTCGGATGCCGACAAGACCAAGCTGCGTGCGATCAACGAGCAGCTCTCCACGCTTGAAACCTCGTTCATGAACAAGCTGCTGGCAGGGACCAAGGCTGGGGCTATGGTTGTCGACGACAAGTCGAAGCTCGCCGGCATGAGCGCCGGCGCCATCGACGCGGCGGCGCAAGCGGCCAAAAGCCGCGGCCTCAAAGGCAAGTGGGTGATCTCGCTCCAAAACACCACCCAGCAACCGGCGCTGCAGTCGCTGAACAATCGCGAGGTGCGCAAGGAACTGTTCGAAGATTCGTGGACACGGACGGAAAAGGGCGACGCCAACGACACGTGCGACACCATCGCCACCATCGCGAAGCTGCGTGCCGAGAAAGCTGCACTGATGGGGTATCCCAACTATGCCGCCTATGTGCTTTATGACCAAATGGCAAAGACGCCAGCCGCCGTGGAGACTTTCCTCGGCAAGCTGGTGCCAGCTGCCACCGCAAAGGCGCGCGCCGAAGCTAAAGCCATCCAAGCCGTAATCTATAAAGACGGACAGAAGTTCAAGCTCGAGCCGTGGGATTGGAACTATTACGCCGAGCAGGTTCGCAAGGCGAAATACGACCTCGATGAGAGTCAGATTAAGCCATATTTCGAGCTTAACAACGTTCTCGAGAGCGGCGTGTTCTATGCGGCCAACCAGCTCTATGGGCTGACCTTCAAGGAGCGCAAGGATATTCCGGTCTATCAGCCGGATGTGCGCGTGTTTGAGGTTTACGATAAGGACGGCTCGGCGCTCGGCTTGATGTATTTCGATTACTTCAAGCGCGACAACAAGTCAGGCGGCGCCTGGATGGACAATTTCGTCGGCCAGTCAAAGCTGCTGGGCACAAAACCGGTCATCTACAACGTCGCCAACTTCACCAAGCCGGCACCGGGTCAGCCTGCGCTGCTGACCTTCGACGATGTCACCACGATGTTCCACGAGTTCGGTCATGCGCTCCACGGACTGTTCGCCGATGAGGAATACCCGACGCTATCCGGTACCAATGTCGCCCGTGACTTTGTCGAATTCCCGTCGCAGTTCAATGAGCACTGGGCGTTGTATCCGAAGGTCTTTAAGCACTATGCGGTCGATTACAAGACCAGCAAGCCAATGCCGAAGGCGCTGGTAAGCAAAATTATGAAGGCTGCTAAGTTCAATCAGGGTTACGCTCTAACGGAGCTTTTGGCTGCGGCACAACTCGATATGCAGTGGCACACTTTGCCGGCCAGTGCGCCCAAGCAAGACGTCGATAAATTCGAGATCCAGGCGCTAAAAAATACGCACCTGAACCTTGCGGACGTTCCTCCACGCTACCGTTCAAGCTATTTCCTACATATCTGGGCGAACGGCTACGCAGCCGGTTACTATGCATATCTGTGGACTGAAATGCTGGACGACGACGCCTATCAGTGGTTTCTGAAGCATGGCGGCATGACCCGCGAGAACGGCCAGCGTTTCCGAGATTTGATTCTGTCCCGCGGTCATACCGAGGACTACGGCCCGATGTTCCACTCCTTTTACGGCAAAGCCCCTGAGATCGGTCCGATGCTAGAACACCGCGGTCTGAAATAGATGCAAACGCGTTGCGCAAGCGAAACGGGCCGGCCCAGTGCCGGCCCGTAGTGTTTTGGGGTAAGGGTATGGCGGAGCTATACAAATACCCAATGTTAGGTTTACGCGACCTTGAGTCACCAGCTTTACGTTCGTACTTGCTGTATATGATGAGAGGAGAACTCGATGAATATCGCAGCACTTCCGTCGACGGTAACCGCAATGCACACCATGCGGACACCAGAGGTTTCGGAAGGCCCAGGGCCGGATCATGATGGCGACGCAGACGACAAGGGCGTTTCCAGCACGGCCGGCATATCTGTCGCTCCGCCCAAGGGTATGGGCGTATCGGTGGATACCAAGGCCTAGCCAATTCCTTCGGCGGGTGCGTCCGTAAAAGGCGCGCCCGTTCGACGGCGCGGTGCTCGCCAAGCGTGGAAGCATCATGAACATACTCCTGGTCGAAGACGATCCCGATTTGGCGGCCTATATTATCCGCGGTCTTGTAGAGAACAGCCATCAGGTCGATCACGCCACGCGTGGAGACAGCGGCTTCGAACTCGCCAGCAAAGGCCATTACGATCTGTTGATCGTCGACCGGATGCTGCCGGGCATGGACGGCCTGTCCCTGGTGAAGACATTGCGGGAAAAAGAGTCGAAACTGCCTGTATTGTTTCTCAGCAATCTAGGCGGTCTCGACGACCGCGTCGAAGGGTTGAATTCGGGCGGTGACGACTACCTGTCCAAGCCATTTGCCTTTACAGAGTTGCTGGCACGCGTCAACGCACTGCTACGGCGGCCGCATCTTGCCGGTCAACCGACGACGATTCGCGTCGGAGATCTAGAAATGGATCTCATCAAGCGACAGGTGACGCGGGCCGGACGGGAAATCGATCTGCAGCCGCGAGAATTCTCGCTTCTGGAGTATTTGATGCGGCGCCCTGACCAGATCGCGACACGAACCATGCTGCTCGAGGGGGTCTGGGACTATCACTTCGATCCGAAGACGAATATTGTCGAAACCCATATCAGCCGGCTTCGTTCAAAGATCGGCGGAGACGTCATTCAGACGGTGCGTGGTTCAGGATATTTGATTCGTGCGGGTCGGACAGCTTCTTAAGTCGGCAAGCTTCAAGCTCACGGCAGCCTATGTAGGCCTATTCAGCGTTTCCGTCGGGATATTGGCTGGCCTGGTCTATTTTTCATCGACCTCCGAAATGCAGCGGGAGATCCGGACGCGGATCGTCGCAGAATCGCATGCGCTTCGCGAAGAATTTGCGCACGGCGGAACCGACCAGTTGCTGCAGGCGATCACTGAGCGACAACGCGGACGGTTGGTCGGCGGGCTCGACTACACGCTTTTTAACGCGAAGGGCAAACACCTGTTCGGAACGCTGCCCACGGTGCCGTGCCGAAGCGGCTGGGTGACTTTCACCGGACCTCCGGATGGTGACGAACCGACCGGTGAAATGGAAAAGCTGGGTGTTTTGATAACCCCGCTGACGCATGGCTATTGTCTTCTGGTCGGTGACGACATTGGCAAAATCGGCAAGTTCGGATCCCTTATTCTGGATAGTTTCGGCTGGGTCTTCCTGCTGACCGTGACGATGGCCGTGGCCGGCGGTTTCTTCCTTAGCTCCAGAGTGCTCGGGCGTATCGAGGCGATAAACCGAACGGCCGAAGCGATCATCGAGGGCGATATCAGCCGCCGCATCCCGCGGCGCGAGGCACCGGACGATTTGGACAGGCTGGCGGCAACGCTGAATCGGATGCTGGATCGCACGACCAACCTGATGGAAAGCTTGCGGCATGTTTCCAATGACGTCGCTCACGACCTGCGCACACCTTTAGGGCGTCTCCGCCATTCGTTGGAGGAGGCGAGGCGAAGCGCATCGTCGCCGGAGGAATATCGTGCGGCGATCGACACGGCGGTATCCGAAGTCGACGGTATCCTGGATACCTTCAGCGCCATCCTGCGTATTGCCCAGATCGAAAGCGGCAGTCGACGGCAACGCTTTCAGGACCTGCTATTAAGCGATCTGGCAGTGGACGTATGCGAAACATTCGCGCCGTCCATGGAAGATGCAGAAAAGATACTACGGACGGATGTTCAGCACGACCTCTGGATTCATGGCGACCGCGAGCTGCTGGTGCAGGCACTCGCCAATCTCTTAGAGAATGCGATTGCACACACGCCGACCGGTG
>JAGWVX010000223.1 GCA_018970685.1 Alphaproteobacteria bacterium
TCGAACTCGGCCGTGTCTTCCTCGCTATATCCCATGGCGAGGTAGTCGGCCCGGAGGTCGTAGGTGACCCCGATACGCATGAGTTACCGCCCTACTCCGCCGCGAGGCGTTGCTTGTCGCACCCCACGGTGCCACCTGGATCTGGGTAGCGATAGACCTTGCCTTCGAAATTTCGGAGCAGCAGATCATCGCCGTCGCGGCCGACGACCGGATCGGGTGCAAGCTGGATCTTGCCGCCGCCGCCTGGCGCATCGATGCAGAACATCGGAGTGGCGTAGCCCGTGGTGTGGCCGCGCAGAGCCGAGATTATCTCCAACCCCTTCTCCACGTTGGTCCGGAAATGGGCGGAGCCGCGGATCGGATCACACTGATAAAGGTAATAAGGCTTTACCCGGCGCTTCAGCAGGCCCTGCATCAGCGGCACCATGATCTCCGGGCTGTCATTGATGTCCTTGAGCAGTACGGTCTGCGAACCCAGCGGGATGCCGGCGTCTGCCAGCCGCGCCGTCGATTCCGTTACCTCGTCGGTCAGTTCCGCCGGATGGGTGACATGGATGCTCATCCACAGCGGATGGTATTTCCTCAGCATCTTGACGAAGTCCTTGGTGATCCGCTGAGGCAGGACCACCGGGATCTTCGTGCCGATGCGCAGGAATTCGATGTGCTTGATCGCCCGCAGCCGGCCGAGCAGCCAGTCGAGCTTGTCGTCGCCGATGGTCAGCGGGTCGCCGCCGGACAGCAGCACGTCGCGGACCTCGCTATGAACTTCAAGATAAGCCAGCGCCTTTTCCCACTGCCGGGTCGAAAACTGGTACTCGCCGCCGGGATTGCCCACAACGCGGGCACGCGTGCAGTAGCGGCAATAGGTGGAGCAGGTGCCGGTCGTCAGGAACAGCACCCGGTCGGGATAGCGGTGAACCAGCCCTGGGACCACCGTATCGTGGTCCTCGCCCAGCGGATCGTCGTCCTCGCCGGGGCTCTTGAGGTATTCCTCGCCGGTCATGATGTGGGTGCGCCGCAGCGGTTCATTGGGATCGTCGAGACCCATCAGGCTGGCGTAATAAGGTGTGATGCCGACCGGCAGAGAGCCTTCGTGGCGCTCGACAGCCGCCCGTTCGTCGGCCGACAAGGCGAAGATCCGCGCCAGCTCGTCGAGCGTGCGGATACGGGTGCGCAGCTGCCAACGCCAGTCGTTCCACTCCGCCGTCGAGGTACCGGGGTAGAAGCGGCGATAGAATGCGCGGGTTTCGGGATTTACAGGGAAGCGAGGCGCCGCCTTGGACTTTGCGGCTGCGAGACTTGAGACCTTGGTCGCTTCCTGAAGCGGGTTGTCGGAGGCTAAGGCCGGTCTTGGGCGGACGGGCCGTAACGGAGGCTTCAGTTCGCGCCCCCGCACTACTTGGAGACTCATCGTGGTCTCATAACGCTCCGAAGGTTGCTACCAGCGCGAAAGCCCCTAGTGACTCCCCATCAACCGATGCAACAGACCCGCGGATATTTAGAGGCTTCTGTTGCCTCGTCAAGAGTACGGCTCATGAGTACTTGTGTAGATGCCTTCCTCAGAAGACGAACGGCGCGACCGATTGGGTGTACGATTGAAGACTGCAAAAGACCTCGCGCCTTCTTCTTACCGTCCTTCAAGTGAAGGCATGAACAATGGGGGGAATGTTTTGGGAGAACAGACCTCCCGCAAGTTTACTGCGGCCTTCTCCAATCTTTGCGGCCGCATATCCCCGGGTGTCACGGATGCGCTTGCAGATTTCCCGGTTGGCGTCGATGACTGACGTTTGGCCAATCAAATGATGTAACCGATTTGTTGTGATGACGACGGCGCGGCCGGTCCGGACCGAACGTGTCGCATCATTCCGGCGGCGGCGGCGGTTCATCCAGCACGGCTTTAACGCGATAGATTCGGATATGGACGCGCCGTCCGCGCGAGTAATTGTAGCCTGTCACCGAGCCGACTTCGTTGGCGTCCGCCTCAAGCTCGGCCAGCCGCGCCAGGAATGCGGGACGTTCGCTTTCTTCGACCAGCGCCAGCCCGCCCTCTGCTGCACCTGCGTCGGCGGCGCCGCGCCCGTTGGTGAGGCGCGTGTCGGTGCCAAGCAGAAACACAAGGCTCGGTTCGGTATAACCCGCCAGTGCGGGCGGCGGATCGCCAGGTTGCGCCAAGCTTCGTGCAGCTGCGGCGGCCCGTGGACTGACCCACAGCTGGCCGAGACGCGGCGCCACGCCGGCGGTCAGTCCCGGATAGAAAACAAGCACGGCGGCAAACGCCAGCATGGCGGCCGCCAGATTGGCGCGGCGGAGAAAGGTGATCAGCGCGCCAAGCCCCAGCGCGGCGAACAAGCACGCCAGCGTGGCCAGCCACCAGGTGGTTCCGTCGCCATACCTGCCGGGCAAGATGATCGCGGCGGCGGTGAGTGCCGCAAGACCGAGCACGAACTGCAGCGCGGCGACATAAGAGAGCGCCCGGTCCCACAGCGGTTCCATCACCGGTGGTTTCGGCGGGCCACCTTCTTCCGCGTTCTCCAGCGCCGTCGCTTTCTTCGCCTTTTGCGTTTCTCTTTTTTCGAGCGCCCAGACGGCCGCGAGCATTGCCAGTGCCGGATATACCGGCAGGATGTAATGCGGCAATTTGGTCGGAACGAGTTCGACGATCACCCACCATGGAACGATCCATGCCGCCAGGAACCGCATAGCTGGTTCGCCCCGCCTGCGGATCGCCGTCATCGCGCTCGGTGCGAGGAACAGAACGGCCGGCCAGAACGTCAGGGTCGACAGCAGCAGGAAATAGCCCGGCAGCTGGCCGTGCGATTCCTGCCCGCCCTCTAACTTGGCCGCGAAATCATGCCCCAGCGATTGTTCGTAGAAATGCCCGTGGGTGCGCAGCGCGATGGCGATTGCCCAAGGCGCGACGATGGCGGCGACGATCGCCAGCCCAGCCCATGGCTTTATTCCTTTCAGCCAGCGCCAATCGCGGTCCCACAGCGACAGCCCGGCGATTGTGAGCGTCGCGACGGCGGGCGCCACCGGTCCTTTGACTAGAATGCCGAATCCCAGCGCCGCCCATCCGGCAAGCACGAGCTTGGAACCGGCTGCCGACCCGCCCGACCGCGCCGCCAGATAGACGCGCATCAGCACGCCCTGCACCGCGAGCACCGTTGCCAGAAGGACGGCGTCCGTGGTGGCGATGGTGGCTTCGACCGCGAGCAGCAGCGTCGTTCCCAGCAGCGCTGCGGCGAAAATAGCGGTCTCGGCGTCCATGAACGCGCGCGCGCACCAGAAAGCGAGCCACACCGCTAAGATGGCGCCGAACAGCGACGGCAGGCGATAAGTCCATATCTGATCGAGACGGCCTTGCCCCACCGCGGCCGTCGCCGCTGCCTGCAGCCAATAAATGCCCACGGGCTTCTTGTAGCGCGGCACCGCGCCGAAGCGGATATCGACGAAGTTGCCCGTCTCCAGCATCTGCTTCGAGGCCTGCGCGAAGCGGCTTTCATCGCGGTCGAGCGGCGGCAGCGTCAGCAGCCCCGGCGTCCATAGCGCCAGGCAAAGCAGGAGCAGCACCAAGCGCGGGCGGCGCGCCAGACGGCTGAGCAGAGCCGTTAGCCGTCCTAGAGCCTCCCCTGCGACCGCGTCCGTCATCTGGAATGCCTTTTGTATGCCTCGGCCGGACATGACGTAAACCGACAGGGGCGGGACGGCGAATGGGTCATTCCGGTACAAGCCTGTTTCTTGGCGGCGCGGGCCTGTATAAGGCGCGCGCCCTTCTGGCGCGCTTCAGAATACCGCGCGGACGGGGCAAGGACGCAATTCTAGTCCACGAAGGATTCGGACGAAACATCATCATGGCGATGGCGCTTTCCGTAGTCGTACCCGTGAAAGACGAGGCTGAAAACGTCGGCCCGCTGGTGCGCGAGATCGCCACGGCGGTCGGCGGGCAACCCGATTCGGAAATCATCTTCGTCGACGACGGCTCGAGCGACGGCACTTCAGCGGCGTTGGCCGCTCTCAAGAGCGAATTTCCGTCTTTGCGGGTGATCCGCCACGCCGCCAATCTGGGCCAGAGTCGGGCGGTGCGGACTGGCGTGCGTGCGGCGCACGGCGAGATCGTCGTCACCCTCGACGGCGACGGCCAGAACGACCCGGCCGACATTCCCAAGCTGCTCAAAGAACTGCACCGTGACGGCCTTTCGAACGGCGTCGGCATGGTGTCCGGCGTGCGGGCACGCCGGCAGGACCGATTCAGCCGTAAGCTGGCGTCGCGCGTCGGCAACCGCATTCGCCAGTGGCTGCTCAAGGACGGCGCCACCGACAGCGGCTGCGGACTGAAGGCGTTCCGCCGCGACGCCTATCTGGCGCTGCCCTATTTCGACCACAGCCACCGCTTCCTCATCACACTGATGATCCGCGAAGGCTATAGCGTGCGCTTTGTGGAAGTGAACCACCGGCCGCGTCTGCACGGTCGTTCCAAATACACCAATTTCAATCGTATGCTCGTCGGCATCGACGATCTGTTGGGCGTCAGATGGCTGCAGCGCCGCTTTCGCGGCCGGGCCGATGCGAAGGAGTTATAATGGGCTTTCTTTGGCAATGGACGCATGATCTCCAATTGTGGATGCAGAGCATAACAGCCCATCCAGGGGATGCGGCCTGGCTGGCGTTCGGCTTTTTCGGTACCGCGCTGTTCGGTTCGCGCTTCATTATCCAGTGGATCATGAGCGAAATGAAAGGGCGCAGCGTCATGCCAATTGCGTTCTGGTACTTCAGTCTCGCGGGAGGCCTGGTGACCCTTATTTATGCTATCCACATCAAAAACCCGCCCTTCATCCTGGGGCAGGCATTGCCGCTCGTGATCTACGGCCGCAATCTTTATCTCGTATACCGGGAGAAAGCCGCTGAACGCCGCCAAACGGCCTGATCCGCACTTACCTTAACCATAGTGTCACACGCAGGCCCTATGCGGGCCGCAGTTTCGCCCTATTATGGTACATTCTAGTTGGGGCTTGCTGACGGTTTGGGGAGGAATCCTATGCTTCGCCTGTTTCCGTTCATGATCGTTCCGGTCATTCTCTACAACCTGTTCGCTTTCGGCGGCGGGGTCATCGCGCATCACGACGTCCAGGAATTGCTGAAAATCTACTTCAC
>JAGWVX010000224.1 GCA_018970685.1 Alphaproteobacteria bacterium
ACGATGCCGCGCTGCGCCCGCTCGACATTGTAGTCGGCGTTCTGCAGCAGCTTGAGGATGATGTTCTCGACATCCTCGCCGACATAACCGGCCTCGGTCAGCGTCGTGGCGTCGGCCATGGTGAACGGCACGTCGAGAATGCGCGCCAGCGTCTGGGCCAGCAGCGTTTTGCCGCAGCCTGTGGGGCCCAGCAGCATGATGTTCGATTTCGCCAATTCGACGTCGGAATTCTTGCCGCTGGCGTTGATGCGCTTGTAGTGGTTGTGGACAGCGACCGAGAGCACCTTCTTGGCGTGCTGCTGGCCGACGACGTAATCGTCTAGGACCTTGTAGATCTCCGCCGGCGAAGGCACGCCCTCGCGTGACTTCATGAAGGAAGTCTTGTTCTCCTCGCGGATGATCTCCATGCACAGCTCGACGCATTCATCGCAGATGAAGACCGTCGGGCCTGCAATCAGCTTGCGAACTTCGTGCTGGCTCTTGCCGCAGAACGAACAGTACAGCGTGTTCTTGGACTCGCCGCCGCTTGTCTTACTCATCGGCTCTCCCGGGCCTCGACGACCCGCCCTTAAAGACTGCATTAAACATTGTGTTCAATGCCTTGCACAACCCGCGCCAACCCCGACCGGCTTGCCGCCGAATTCATTCGACCACGTTAGCGCCAAGCGGATCAAGATTTGTTTAATCCGGCCAACACGTTGACATGCCAACCAGATTTCTTCCGTCACGCATTCTCCGACGGTTCTGGCCGCCGCGCGAGCACGGAATCGATCAGCCCAAAGGCCTTTGCCTCCTCGGCCGTCATATAAGTATCGCGATCCAGCGCTTTTTCAATCGCCTCGACCGTCTGGCCAGTGTGATGGGCGTAAATCTCGTTCAAACGCCGCTTCAGCTTAAGGATTTCCTGGGCATGGCGGGCGATATCGGCCGCTTGCCCGTAAAAAGACGCTGACGGCTGGTGGACCAGGATTCTCGAATTGGGAAGACAGAAACGCTGTCCTTTTGTCCCGGCGCACAGCAGCAGTGACGCCGCGGAAGCCGCTTGTCCGACGCACAGCGTCTGAATCTGCGGGCGGATGTACTGCATCGTGTCGTAGATCGCCATGCCCGCCGTAACGATGCCGCCCGGCGAATTGATGTACATGGCGATTTCCTTCTTGGGGTTTTCGGCCTCCAGGAAGAGAAGCTGAGCGGTGATCAGGCTAGCGCCGTAATCCTCCACCGGACCGGTCACGAAGACGATCCGCTCCTTGAGCAGGCGGGAATAGATGTCGAAAGCCCGTTCGCCGCGTGCGGTCTGCTCGACCACCATCGGCACAAGCGTATTCATGTAGACGTCACGTGGATCCTTCATGGGTCTTTCCTGATTCGTCTCCCGAGGGTGGGGCGTCGCCCGCCAGAGTGTCAATCGGGATATAGACGGTAATCAGCACGGCCTTGCCGGCTAGTAAAGAGGCAGGCCCCGCGCACCGCCAAATTGCCCGTAAACCCGCACGCTATTTGAGCCGCGCCGCCGCCGTGGCCTGCTCGGGGACAGCTACCCGCGACCTACACCCACAGGTGCGGCAGCGCATCGGACGAACAGCGCTTTATACTTCACCGCCTTCGATGCCCGCTGTTTCGCCCTGCTCTGCCGCGACGAATTCGAGCAGTTCGCCGGGCTGGCATTTCAGCTCGTGACACAACGCCTCCAGCGTCGAGAAACGGATGGCCCGCGCCTTATTGGTTTTGAGGATCGACAGATTGGCCAGCGTGATGCCGATGCGGTCGGCCAGCTCCGTCAGGCTGATGCGCCGCTCCAGCATTACGCGGTCGAGGTTAAGCTTGATGGGCATCGGCTCAGACCGTGAGATCGTTTTCGCTTTTTAGCGCCAGCCCTTGACGGAAGACTTCTGATAGCGCCAGCACCAGAAGGCCCGAGAAGAAGTACGGGCTACCGAACGGAAAGCCGTGGCCGCCGGAAATAACCGTCCCTTGGGGCACAGGAAAATGGATCGCCGTCCCCGATATCGAGACCACGGTGTGCTGGGCAAGATAGGTGAGCATCTCGCGGGAGAACCAGCTTTCGGCAACCGCCGATACCAGCGAGAAAACGAGCAGCGAAACGCCGATAGTCTGCACCAAGTGGAGACTCTGCTGGGTGAAGCTGTCGCCGCGCCCGACATTGCGGAACAAACGCCGCAGGAGATCAAACAGCATTGCGAAGTAGATCGTGCTAAGCAGGATCAGCGGCAGGCCGTAATGCTTGAGGACCTCGATCAGGCCGCTGGCCTGATCGACACTCATGGTCATGTTACCGCGAAGGGCCGAGACGGCGAAGGTCGATGCGCCGTGGTCGGCCCGCAGGACGACGCTGCCGGGCTGGCCTAACATATCCACCTCGAACGGCCCGATTTGCGTGCCGGCCGGTAGCGCCGGATTGATCACGATCACGGCGCAGACCGCGATGGTCGCTACAATCATGAAGCCGGCGAAAATAGTGAACATCCAGCGGAGAAACTTAGGCAGCCAGTTTATCTTGGTCATGGCGATCGATTCCCGTTTTCAGAGCTCGCTCGGCGAGCGGTGCATCCGTGATATTCACTTCAAGTGCGCGGCGAACTCGCCGACAGCATGGCTTATGTCGTGAAGAACTTGGTGGCAGTAGATGTGAGCCGCCTCAGCGAGATACGCGCCTTCGTTTTTCAGCATAAGGCGTGAGCGGCGCTCCCAGACGCGGCCGACGTTCAAGCCAATCTGCCCGCTCAAAACCGACTGCCATTCGACGTTCAAAGCGCCAGAGGATGGCACAGTTAGGTGGTTGCTGGCGTTCTGAGCGGTGGCGGTCCCAAGTGCCAGGGTGGCGGCGACAAAGGCACCGATGGCTAGTTGGCGATTGATATGATTCACAGGAACCTCCCCTGCTATTATCGAAAAACAATGCATCAATATCGATATACAATGCATATTTATCGATAAACAACAATAAGAAAATATACCTATACATGGACAAGATCACACTCCGACGGTGCGCCGCGTCGGGGGAGCTGAAATCTCAGCTATTCGCTTGCTTTTAGCTTCTCCGCCGCCTCGTCGGGGTCCAAGAACAGCGTCTCGCGGTCGACCTTCTTATCGGTCACCTGGGCGAGCTCAGCGATGAAGTCCACCACCTTGTCCTCGAACAGCGGCGCACGAATTTCGGCCAGTGCCTGCTGGTTCCTTGCATAGTACTCGAACACCTGCTGCTCCTGGCCCGGGAACTGGCGGGCGCGGGCAGAGATGGCGCGCTGGATCTCGTCATTGCCGACCGATAAGCCGTTCTGCTCGCCCAGCCGCGCCAGCACCAAACCAAGCCGCACGCGGCGCTCGGCGATGTCGTGATATTCCTTCTTGAGATCTTCCTCAGACTTACCCTCGTCTTCGACCGTCTTGCCTTCACGCTTCAGCTCGGTCTCGACCTGACGCCAGATGCCGTTGAACTCGCCCTCCACCATGGTCGGCGGCAGCGAGAAAGAGTGTGTGGCGTCCAGCGCGTCGAGAATGCGGCGCTTAAGATGCAGGCGGCTGGCAGAGGCGTATTCGCGCTTCAGCTGTTCGCGCATGCGCTCTTTGAGCGTGCCCAACGTGTCGAGACCGAGCTTCTTGGCGAGCTCGTCGTCGATCGCCAGCGGATCGGCCGCCTTTACTTCCTTTATCGTGACGGCGAACAATGCCTCTCTGCCGGCAAGCTTCTCTTCCGGATAGTCGGCCGGGAACGTCACTCTGACCTCTCGGGCCTCGCCGACCTTGGCGCCGACGAGTTGGTCCTCGAAGCCCGGAATCAACTGGCTGGAGCCGAGTACCAGATTGAAGTTCTCGGCCTTACCGCCGGAGAATTCCTCTCCGCCGACGCTACCGACGAAATCGATCACCACTGCGTCGTCCTTCTGCGCAGCCTCGCCTTCGGCGCGCGCGGTGTAGGTTCGGGATTGTTCGGCCAAGCGCTTGACGGCATCGTCGATGTCGGCCTCGGTGACGTCCGCCACCAGACGCTCGACTTCCATCTTCGACACATCGCCCAGTTCAAAATCCGGCATCAGATCGATGAGCACGCGGAATTCGAGATCGGCCTTGCCGTCGATCACCTGCTGCACGTCGCCCACCGGCTCGACGCGCGGCGGAAAGGCCACTTTGAGGGCATTGTCGGTGACCGCTTTCTGGCTACCTTCGTTAACGGCGGCTTCGACGATCTCGCCCATCATCGATTTGCCGTAAGTCTTCTTCAGGAACGACACAGGCGCCTTGCCGGGCCGGAAGCCTTTGAGGCTCAGCCGCGGCTTAATCTCTTCGAGCTTGCCGATCAGGCGCGCATCAAGGTCGGCCGCTCCAACGGTCACCTTGTATTCGCGGCGCAGGCCTTCGGAAACGGTCTCGGTAATCTGCATGGAACGTCTATCCCAATCTATGTACTGGCATACTAGGCGCGGCCCGCGGCAATCGGCCCGGATTCGCCGTACTGGCTGCGCCGGGCAGTCTTCTCCCCCTTTGCGGGCGAAGACTGGTGCGGGCGGAGGGACTTGAACCCACACGATTTTCACCACTGGAACCTAAACCCAGCGCCCAGGCCCGTTTATCCCAACTTTGTCCCTTGATTCCAATGGCTTACTCGAAAAGCATGTGGTCTGGGCATCGGACACACCGTGGACACATCGGACACCACGACCAAACACCCTCGAAAGGGCCGGTTTCATGGCAGCGCATACGATGTTCGACGGCCGTTTGCAAATATACCGTCGCACGCCCCACGGCCCCTGGCAGGCCGCCGCCCGCGTCGGCGGCCAAAGGTTCCGCCAAAGCACCGGCGAGGATGCCCTCGACCGAGCCAAGGACGTGGCCGAGGAATGGTATTTGGACCTTCGCGGCAAACTCCGCGCCGGCCAAATTGTGTCCAGTGTGTCCAAGGAAAAGGCCTTCGGCGAGGCCGCCCAATCCTACCTTCGGGAGGTCCGCGTCCTGGCCGCAACCGTCCGCAGCGCCTCCTATGTCAAGATGCTGGAATTGCGGATGAACGCCCATGTCCTGCCCTTCTTCCAGGACAAGCCGCTCTCCGCCATTAACAAGGGACTGGCTCAGACCTACCGCGTCAAACGCGCCGAGGAGACCAT
>JAGWVX010000225.1 GCA_018970685.1 Alphaproteobacteria bacterium
CGTCGTCATCGAGGGTCAATGTCGTTCTGGTCGGCATAGCATCAAGACATCAACACTTTGATGCATTGATGTCAAGAAACTGTGGCGAAACAGCCACACCACGCGTGAAGCTATGGAATCGCGAAATTTGAAAAAACTACTTTCCACAAATGGTGTAGGGAGCCCCATGAGCCTGCGAGTCATGAGAACACCCATGAAGGAGCACCGTTGAGCGGCACCATTCACATCGTCGGTGGCGGGTTGGCCGGCAGCGAGGCGGCATGGCAGGCGGCACGAGCCGGCGCCCGCGTCGTACTGCATGAGATGCGCCCGGTGCGCTCCACCGAGGCCCATCAGACCGACGGCCTGGCCGAACTGGTCTGCTCCAATTCGCTGCGCTCCGACGATTGGGAAAACAACGCCGTCGGGCTGTTGCACGAAGAGATGCGGCGCGCCGGTTCACTGATCCTGCACGCCGCCGATGCGCACAAGCTGCCGGCGGGCGGGGCGCTGGCGGTGGACCGTTACGGCTTCTCCAATGAGGTCACCGACGCCCTCGCCGGGCATCCGAATGTCGAAATACGCCGTGAGGAGATTGCCGAGCCGCCGGAGGATTGGAATTCGACGATCATCGCCACCGGTCCGCTGACGGCGCCGAACCTTACCGCATTCATCCGAAAAATGACGGACGAGGAAGCCCTCTCCTTCTTCGACGCCATTGCGCCGATCGTCCACCACGACACCATCGACATGAATGTCGCCTGGATGCAGTCCCGTTACGACAAGGGCGACGGCGCAGACTACGTCAACTGTCCGATGAACGAGGAACAGTACCGCGCTTTCGTCGATGCCCTGCTGACCGGCGAGAAGACCGATTTCAAGGAATGGGAGAAGTCCACGCCCTATTTCGAAGGCTGCCTGCCGATCGAAGTGATGGCGTCGCGCGGCGCGGAGACCTTGCGCTTCGGACCGATGAAGCCGGTCGGGCTTTGCGACACACGCACCGGCGTGCGGCCTTATGCCGTCGTACAACTGCGCCAAGACAACGCGCTGGGCACGCTGTGGAACATGGTCGGCTTTCAAACCAAGCTGAAGTACGGCGAACAGGTGCGCATCTTTCGCATGATCCCGGGGTTGGCGAATGCCAGCTTCGCGCGGCTCGGCGGCCTGCACCGCAACACCTTCATCAACGCCCCGCGCCTGCTCGACAGGCAACTGCGCCTTAAGGCGCGGCCGCAGATTCGTTTTGCCGGACAAGTCACCGGCGTTGAGGGTTACGTGGAGAGCGCCGCCATCGGTTTGCTCGCCGGACGCTTTGCGGCGGCCGAGATTTGCGGTTCGGTGTCCGACGTGCCGCCGCCGACCACGGCGTTGGGTGCACTGCTCGGTCACATCACCGGCGGCGCCGATGCAAAAACCTTCCAGCCGATGAACGTCAATTTCGGTCTGTTCCCGGATTTCGCACCTTCTGAAAAGATCCGCGGCCGCGATCGCAAGAAGGCGATGTCCCGCCGCGCCATCGCGGATTTGGAAAAGTGGCTCGGACGAAAGGACGCGGCGGCGTAATCAGAGGTGGCCGCGGATCGCGGCGCGCAGAAAAGCAATCTGCCGCAGCCATTGGGGCGCCTGCGGCCTTTTGAGGTACAGCGGCACCAGTGCGGCCGGAAGAAATGCCGCGAGAGCCTGTTTTGGCATTGCGATTCGGCGGGCCGCGTCGAGATGAAGCTGCGCTCGTTGCGTCAAGGCCGCCACAAGATCATCCGCCACAAAATGCTTGCTATGCGCCGCATGCAGCGGGATGGCCCTCAGCATGCCTGTCAACGCGTAAGCGATGCCTGCCTCCCTTGCGAGATCATCCGCCTCCACACCCAGCACCAGCGCGGCCAATCGCATCAGCGAGCCGGATGTGGCGTCGGCGTAGGCCTCCAGCGCGTCGATATCGGCGAAGCTGTCTGTGGAGACGTCGAAGGACCGCGCTTCGATCATCTTCTCGAATAACTCCTCGGGAAGGTCATTGGCGGCAAAGGTCTCAGCCAGCGCCTTGGCGACATCGTGGTTGCGGGGCATGCCGGCCCGCGCGCCTTCCACCGTCTCGCGCCACCAGGCCAGGCGTATCTCTCCGATCATCGGCTCATGGACCGCCTCGGAGATATGCGCCATCTCGTAGTTGAAGGCGTACAGGCCGTACAAAAAGCGCCTCTTTTCGGCCGGCGCGAACAATGCCGAGAGGAAACGGTCAGGGTCATGGCGGCGGACAAGTTCTTCGCAGGCGGCAAACGCAGTCACGGCATGTACCTCAGAAAAAACCGCCCGGTCGCCCGGGCGGTTCCTATGTAGGTCAGCCTGCCGCCGCTCAATAGATGTTCTGCGCGGCGACCATCGAGAAAAGCAGCGGGATCGACAGCATGGTGTTGATGCGGCTGAACATGCCCGCCGTCTTGGCGGCAGCGGCTTTCGCCTCGGCCGACAAGTCGGGATATTTGTTGCCGATGTTCAACGCCTTCTGCTGGTTCGGCCAGATCAGGAACCACACGTTGAACCACATGATCGTGCCGAACCACATGCCGACGCCGATGCCGATGCTCTTGGGCACGGCGAAGCCCTCGATCGCGTCGAGCGTGTAGGCCTGCAGCAGATAGCCGTTCAGCTGCGCCAGGATGATGCCGAAGACGATCGTGCCCATCGCCGACCAGCGGAACCAGAACAGTGCGGCTGGTGTGATGTATTTGCCCAAGGCCGGTCGTAACTCCGCGGGAATCTGCGGCGTCGTCGGCGTGGAAACGAAGTTGAAGTACCAGAGCAATCCGATCCACATGACGCCGCAAATGACATGCAGCCAGCGGATGAAGAACGGCCAGAACGTCGTTGCGTCGAAGCCCTGGATACCCACATACAGGATGAACAAAAGGATCGCGATGATAACGCCCGCGATTATCGTGTTACGCAAGTCCGAGAAGAAGGCAGCCATGGTCGCGTCCCCCTGAATCATGAATCAGATGCAGACTTTACCATAAATTCCGAGGGACCCACTCGGAATTGAGCGGGTAATCCCCTTGCAAGATTGTGGACTTCAGATCACGAGCTTCTTGGGACGGCGGATATTGAGCCACGCGATCACCATCAGACGCGTGACCATCACCGCCGTGAAGAACGACGTAATGATGCCGACGCCTAGGGTAACGGCGAAGCCGCGGACCGGCCCGGAACCCAGCTCGAACAAAATCAGCGAAGCGATCAAGTGCGTGGCGTTGGCGTCGATGATGGTCGCCATGGCGCGGCGAAAGCCCGTGTCGATCGAACCGAGCATGCTTCGCCCGTTGTGCTGCTCTTCGCGCATGCGCTCATAGATCAGCACGTTGGCGTCGACCGCCATGCCCATGGTGAGCACAATGCCGGCAATGCCCGGCAAGGTCAGCGTCGCGCCAAACAAAGTCAGCGCCGCCAGCAGCAGAATGACGTTCAAGGTAAGGGCGATGTCCGCGATGACGCCGAAGAACCCGTAGCGAAGAATCATGAACACCGCGACCAGTATGAGGCCGGCAATCGCGGAATAGCGTCCGCTCTTGATCTGGTCGGCGCCTAAATCGGCGCCAATCGATCGCATCTCGATCGGCTTGAGCGGCGCCGGCAGCGCGCCGGCCCTCAGCAGCACTGCGAGATCGTTGGCGCTCTTCACCGTAAAGTTGCCTTCGATTTCGCCGGAACCCGTCAAGATCGGCTCGCGGAACACCGGCGCCGAAATGATCTTGTTGTCCAGAACGATGGCAAAACGCCGTCCGATGTTGTTCTTGCTCAGATCGGCAAATTCGCGTGCGCCGACGCTGTCGAAACGCATCGTGACGACGACTTGCCCGGTTTGTTGGTTGTTGGCCCAGCCCGCGTTCGTCAACCGGTCGCCGGCGATCGCAATCCGCCGTTCGACCACGATCGGCGTCGGGTGCTTTGGATCCCGTTCGACGTCGTAGAGAAGCTCGTCGCCGATCGGAACGTTGCCCCTCAGCGCTTGAGAGACATCGGCGGTTTCATCCACGAGTTGGAATGTCATCTTGGCCGTGGTCTGCAGGATGTTGATCAGTTCCGTAGGGTCCTGCAAGCCAGGCACCTGAACCACGATGCGATCCTTGCCCGCCTGCTCGATGTCGGGTTCCTTGGTGCCCAATTCGTCGATGCGGCGGCGCACGACTTCGATCGACTGGTTGACGATGTCCGTCTCGGTTTGTATTTTGTAGGCATCGCTCATGCGCATGACGATCTGGCCGTTGCCCGGCTGCGTCACGTCATATTCGCGCGCACCGACGGTAAACGTGCCGCCGACCGACGGATTGACGTCCTTGAGCGCCGACACGGCGTCGGCAAATTGCGACGTCTCGAGGATCCGCACCGATACTGCGCCGTCTTTGCCCGAGAGGTCGGTGTAGCCTATATGTCCCTTGCGCAGCGCGCGGCGGACGTCGCCGACCGTCGACTGCAAGCGGTCTCTCATCACCTGATCGAGTTCGACCTCCAGCAGGACGTAGGAGCCGCCCTGCAGATCGAGGCCGAGACTGACGGTGTCGTGCGGCCCCCAGGCCGGCAGCTTCGTGCGCACCGATTCCGGCAACGCGTTGGGCAGAGCGATAAGAATCCCGCCAACCACGATGATGGCGACGAGAATTTGGATCCAGCGGGAGACCTGCAGCATCGCTTATCAGCTCTTATCGGCTTTGGTATCCACGGGTTGCCCCTTGGCGCGGATCTCGGTCAACGCGCTTTTGAGCACGCGCACCTGGACGTCGTCGGCGATTTCAACGGTAACTTCCGCGTCGTCCTTTTGCGGGACCTTGGCCACCCGCCCTATGATGCCCGACGACATCACGACCGTGTCTCCCCGGCGCAGATTCTCGATCGCCTGGCGAAGCTGTTTGGTGTGCTGCTGTTGCGGCCGCCAGACGAGGAAGTAAAAGATCGCGGCGACGACGATCAGCATCGGGATCGGAGAGGCGAGGAAATTTTCCATGGACGTGTCCGGAGCGGTCATAATGCGGGAGGCGCACCGCGCGCCGAGGCCGCTGATGCGTCAGGGCGCGGACTATAGCGGCGCATCCCGCCTTTGCAACCTGAGAAATCAAAGGATTAGCTATGGCCAAGGCCA
>JAGWVX010000226.1 GCA_018970685.1 Alphaproteobacteria bacterium
GGACGCGTCAAGCCTTGGACATAGCGAAAGACAAAGTCTGGATGTTTTCAATGCAACGCGGCATGCGCGCGCGCAGCCGACGGTGACAAATGGTAACCCGCGTAACGGAATGCAGCCGCATAAACCCAAAGGGGCAACAGTGAAGCGCTCAAGAAGAGGCGGCCGCAGGCCGCAGAATGGTCATAACGGACACGGCGGTAGTGGCGGAGGAGGCGGCAACGGCCACAACCCCAACCGCACCTATGATTCCAACGGTCCCGAGATCAAAATTCGCGGTTCGGCTTCGCACGTCTACGAGAAATATCTTCAGCTTGCCCGGGACGCCAATGCGTCCGGCGACAGAGTCATGGCCGAGAACTACCTACAGCACGCCGAGCACTACTACCGCATCATGGCAGCAGCCCAGGCTCAGGCGCAGCAATATCAGGCCCAGAACGGCCAGAATAATGGCAACACCCAATATCGCCCGCCAAACGGCTCGGGCGAGCAGCCCTTTGTCCAGCAGACAAGCGCGCCAACCAGCGCGCCGTCCTTCTCTTTGGCGGAAGGCCAGACCGAGGATGCAGACGGCGACGAAGAGGGCGGCGAAGTGGAAGCCCAGGATTGAGTTAAAAACCGCCCCGACGTGGGCGGTTTTGCCCCTTGTCCTTTTGCTTTCCAATTCCCAGATACTCTACGTGCGTGCGGCGCCCTTAACGGGGCCGTAGCCCAAATGTGTGAGACTCGTCTTAGGCTGCTGAGCAAGGGCCTGGACCTGGGCTTGAGAGGCAGAGATGGACGTCGAGAAATTCACCGAGCGGGCGCGCGGATTCATGCAGTCGGCCCAAGGGTTGGCGCTGCGCTCCAACCACCAATATTTCACTCCGGAACATCTGCTGAAGGTCCTCATCGATGATGAGGAGGGTCTGGCGGCGCGCTTGATCGCCTCAGCTGGCGGTAAGCTGGAAGTCGTGCGCGACGGCGTGGCGCGGGCGCTCGCCAAATTGCCGATGGTCAAAGGCGCCGGGCAGGTCTATCTGGCGCCGGAAACGGCACGTCTTTTTGATGCGGCGGAACAAACGGGGAAAAAGGCTGGCGACAGCTTCGTAACTGCCGAATACCTGTTGCTGGCGCTCGCGATGGCCGCTGGCACGGAATCAGCAAGAATTCTGAAGGACGCCGGCGTTACGCCGCAGAATCTCAACAAGGCGACCGCCGACCTGCGCAAGGGACGCACAGCCGACAGCGCCACGGCCGAGAACGCCTACGACGCGTTGAAAAAATACGCTCGCGATCTCACGGAGCTCGCGCGTACGGGAAAACTCGACCCGGTCATCGGCCGCGATGAAGAAATCCGCCGCACGATCCAGGTCCTGTCACGCCGCACCAAGAACAACCCGGTGCTGATCGGTGAACCGGGCGTCGGTAAGACGGCCATCGCCGAAGGTTTGGCATTACGTATCGTCAACGGGGACGTGCCGGAAAGCCTGCGCGACAAACGTTTGATGGCACTGGACATGGGCGCGTTGATTGCCGGTGCCAAGTACCGCGGAGAGTTCGAGGAACGCCTGAAGGCCGTCCTCAACGAAATTACGGCGGCCGCAGGCAAAGTGATCGTGTTCATCGACGAGATGCATACGCTGGTTGGCGCCGGTAAAGCGGACGGCGCCATGGATGCCTCCAATCTTCTGAAGCCCTCGCTGGCGCGCGGCGAACTGCATTGCGTAGGCGCCACCACGCTCGATGAATACCGTAAGCATATCGAGAAAGATGCTGCATTGGCGCGGCGCTTCCAGCCAGTGTTTGTTTCGGAACCGACCGTGGAGGACACCATCTCCATCTTGCGCGGGTTGAAGGAAAAGTACGAAGTTCACCATGGCGTGCGCATCACAGATTCCGCCATTGTGGCGGCGGCGCAGCTTTCCAACCGCTACATCACCGACCGCTTCCTGCCGGACAAGGCTATCGATCTGATGGACGAGGCCGCCAGCCGTTTGCGCATGCAGGTCGATTCCAAGCCGGAAGAGCTGGACGAACTCGACCGCCGCGTCGTGCAGCTCAAGATCGAGCGCGAGGCTCTGAGGAAGGAAACCGACAAGGCATCGAAAGACCGTCTTGCAACGCTGGAAGCAGAGCTTGCCGATCTTGAACAGCAGGCGACGGCGCTTGCCGCGAAATGGCATGAAGAGAAGAAGTCGGTTCAGGATGTACAGAACGTGAAGGAAAAGCTCGACAAAGCGCGGCAGGATGTCGAGATCGCCCAACGCCGCGGCGATTTCGCGCGCGCGGGCGAGTTGACCTATGGCGTCATCCCTGATCTTGAGCGAAAATTGAGAACTATTGAGGAAAGGCAGAATACCGACCTTGTGAAGGAAGCAGTCACGCCCGAACATATTGCGGGCGTCGTGTCACGCTGGACCGGCATTCCGGTTGACAAAATGCTGGAAGGCGAGCGCGAGAAGCTCCTCAAGATGGAGCACGCCCTGGAGAGCCGTGTCGTCGGGCAGAGCGAAGCCGTGCGCGCGGTTTCCAGCGCCGTGCGCCGCGCCCGTGCCGGCCTGCAGGATCCCGACCGTCCGATCGGTTCGTTCTTGTTTCTTGGCCCAACCGGCGTCGGCAAGACAGAGCTCACCAAGTCGCTCGCGGCATTCCTGTTCGACGATGACAACGCCATGGTTCGCATTGATATGAGCGAGTTCATGGAGAAACACGCCGTCGCGCGCCTGATCGGTGCGCCGCCGGGCTATGTCGGTTATGAGGAAGGCGGTGTGCTCACTGAAGCCGTGCGCCGCCGCCCATATCAAGTGATCCTTTTCGACGAGGTCGAAAAAGCTCATGCCGACGTGTTCAATGTGCTGTTGCAGGTGCTCGATGACGGCCGTCTCACCGACGGGCAGGGGCGCACAGTCGACTTCAAGAACACCGTGATCATTCTAACCTCGAATTTGGGTACGGAATTGCTTGCCGGCGAAGATACGGCCGCGGTGCGCCGCCAGGTGATGGCGGCCGTCCGGGAGCATTTCCGGCCGGAATTCCTCAACCGGCTGGACGAGATTATTCTGTTCCACCGGCTGACTCGCGCCAATATGGACAAGATCGTAGACATCCAAATCGGACGGCTTCAGAAGCTGCTTGCCGATCGTAAGATCGAGATCGCTCTCGATTCCAAGGCCCGTGAGTGGCTGGCGAGCGCCGGCTACGATCCAGTCTACGGAGCGCGCCCGCTGAAACGCGTCATACAACGCCGTCTCCAGGATCCTCTGGCGCAATTGCTGCTGGAAGGAGAGATTACCGACGGCGGCAAAGTGAAAGTCGGTGCCGACAAGAACGGACTCACGATCAACGGCCGGGAGTTCGCCGCCTCGACGGACGACGCCGACATCGAGCAAGCGCCAAGCAGGGCATTACATTAAGGACTACTTCGCCGCTTGCCGCAGATCCGAAGACACATCCGCTACCTTAGTTTCAAGCTTGGTGGTGGCCAGCGTGGCGTCGATGTGCATCCGCGCAGCAAGGAATTTCTGCAGCTCACGGCCCTGCAGCTTGCGTCCCTGTGCGATCTTTACGGTGATTGGATTGACTTGTTTACCGTCGATACGGACTTCGTAGTGCAGGTGAGGGCCGGTCGCCATGCCGGTCATGCCGCTATAAGCGATCACCTGGGCCTGACGCACATGCGATCCTTTGTGCAGGCCCGGTGCGAACCGTGACAGATGTGCATAAGCCGTTGAATATCCGTTGCCGTTGTTGAGCAGCACGAATTTCCCGTAGCCGTGTTCCCAACCCATGAAGGCGATGGTGCCGGAACCGGCGGCCATCACCGGCGTCCCTATCGGAACGCCGAAATCCACGCCTTTGTGCATACGCGTATAGCCAAGGATCGGATGAAAACGCATGCCGAAGCCGGAGGTGATACGCGCGCCGTCCACAGGAGTCTTCATAAGCATGCCTTTGGCGCTCTGGCCGTGGGCGTCGAAGTAGTCCGCGGGCTCGTTGGGGTTTGGTTGATAACGATAGAGCGCGATTTCGCGGTTGCCCAGCTTCATCATCGCGTACGAGATGTTGCCGACTTTCACCGGCTGGCCCTGCGGCGTGTAGTAATAATCATAGAAGACTTGGAAGGAGTCGCCCGGCCGGATATCGCGCTGGAAGTCGACTTTGTAGGAAAACATCTTAATCATCTCGACGACCACGTCGGCGGGAATGCCCGCATGCATCGCGGAGAGATAGAGGCTGGTATCGATCGTAGCGCCAGCTCTGTGGACGTGGTCTGTCAGCTGAACTACCGCGTCGTTTGCCGTGAAGCTTCCGTCGGCCGCGCGCGTCACGGTGATGTTATGCTCGACCGTCGGTGAGAAAGAGATAGACAACAGCCTCTCGACCGGCTGCGCGTTCACAGGTTGCGCGCTGGCGAGGTCGCCGTTGGCGTCGTTATCCGAGGAAGTATCCGATAGATTTGACGGCAGTCCGGCCGATTGATCCGCCTGCGCGGAGTAGGTGAGATCGAAGCTCTGGCCGGCGCGAAGGCTGCGCGGGTTGTAGACCTTCGCCAGCGCCGATATGGCCGCGTTGGCGTCGTTTGCGGAAATTCCAGCGTCTTCCAACGCTCCAGCCAATGTGTCGCCGTCGTCAAGCGTGGCGGTGTGTGTCTCGATGCTTGGCTTTTGGTTTTCGCTCGCCTGCTCGGCGGCTAGGGCGTTGTCGAGCTGCGTCGGAGCGGCCGTTTCCATCCTGGCATGGACGTTGCCCGTCGTGCCAAGTGCGGCGTAGAGCGCGCCGCCGCTTGACTGCATCAGGTCTTGAAACAGACGGTAGGGCAGCAACTGGTGGTTGGCAGTGTCGAAGCCGATGGAATTCGCCGGCGGCATGGTGCTCAACGACAGCCAGGCGATGGAACCAGCGATCACCGCAGTCAGAGACGTAGAAACCAGCGCCCAGCGGCCATCGGTGGTGGCCAAGGCGGAAGTGGCTCGCCGCGCGGAGCGGCGCCAGTCGGACAGAAAGGATTGCGACGTTGGTTCTGTAAGCCCGTCCACTTTGGCCCCTGTCTCACGATTTTCGCGGTTATGTTCGAGATCCAGCCCTTAGATCAGCCCGCTGGCGAACCGGCGACGTGGCATATAGCCCGAGC
>JAGWVX010000004.1 GCA_018970685.1 Alphaproteobacteria bacterium
GGGATGACGTCGCCGGCGCGCTGCACCACCACGGTATCGCCGATGCGCACATCCTTGCGGGCGATCTCGTCCTCGTTGTGCAGCGTGGCATTGGACACCACCACGCCGCCGACCGTGACCGGCTTCAGCCGCGCCACCGGCGCCAGCTTGCCGGTGCGCCCGACCTGGATGTCGATGCCTTCGACGATCGTCTCGGCCCGTTCGGCGGCGAATTTGTGGGCAATGGCCCAGCGCGGACTGCGCGAGACGAAACCGAGGCGCTCCTGCAGAGCGAGATCGTCGACCTTGTAGACCACGCCGTCGATGTCGTAGCCGAGCGTTGCGCGCTTGGATTCGACGGCGCGGTAGAATTTCAGAAGTTCGTCTGTCGTCTTGCAGCGGCGCGTCTCCTTGTTGATCCGAAAGCCGTAGAATTCGAACGCCTGCAGCATCTCCCATTGCGATTTGGCGGGCAGCTTGCTCGCCTCGCCCCAAGCGTAAGCGAAAAAATTCAAGGCGCGCGAGGCGGTGATCGCGGGATCGAGCTGGCGCACGGAGCCCGCCGCCGAGTTGCGCGGGTTGGCGTAGGGCGGCTTGCCGTCCTTTTCCTGCCGCTTGTTGAGGGCGGCGAAATTGGCGTGGGTCATGTAGACCTCACCGCGCACTTCCAGCACGGCGGGCGGCTTGCCGGAAAGGCGCAACGGAATATCTTTCAGCGTGCGCAGATTGGCGGTGATGTCCTCGCCTTCCGTGCCGTCGCCGCGCGTGGCGCCCTGCACGAAGACGCCGTTCTCGTAGCGCAGCGAGGCGGAAAGGCCGTCGATCTTGGGCTCGGCGGTGAAGGCGAGTTCGGCATCGTCCTTGAGGCCGAGGAAGCGGCGGACGCGGGCGGCGAAGTCGGCGACATCCTCGTCGGCAAAGGCGTTGTCGAGCGACAACATCGGCTTGGCATGCACGACCTTGGCGAATTTCTCCGACGGCTTGGCGCCGACGCGGTGCGACGGGGAGTCCGGACGCACCAGCAGGGGGAAGCGCGCTTCGATCGCTTCGTTGCGGCGGCGCAGCGCGTCGTAGTCGGCGTCGCTGATCTTGGGCGCGTCTTCGGCGTGGTAGTGCCGGTCGTGCTCGGCGATCTCGCGCGCCAGACGGGCGAGTTCCTTGTCCGCTTCGACGGAGGTGAGTTTGTCGACAGGCTTGGCGGAGGCCGTCACGAAGACCCCCCTTCGACCGCTTCGCGGCCACTTCCCCCGCTAAAGCGGGGGCAGAAAAAGGTGGCGGCGGTCATGCCCGCTTCCGTGATTTCTTCGGCGGCGTCTGCGCTTCGGCCAGCAGGCGGCGGGCGGCGGCGCGCGCTTCGTCGGTGACGGCGGCGCCGGACAACATGCGCGCGACTTCCTCCAGCCGTTCCCCGTCGTCGAGCAGTTCGACGGCCATCTTGTCGCCCTTGCGGGTGATGCGGAAATGACGCTCGGCGCGGGCGGCGACCTGCGGCGAATGGGTGACGAGCAGCACCTGCGTCGATTGCGCCAGACGCTGCAGACGCACGCCGACCGCATCGGCGACCGCGCCGCCGACGCCGCGGTCCACTTCGTCGAACACCAGAGCCGCGGGCGGACCGCTCTGCGCCAGCGCCACTTTGATGGCGAGGGAGAAGCGCGCCAGTTCGCCGCCGGATGCGATCTTGGCCAGCGGACCGAAGGCGGCGCCCTCCAGCGTGGCGACTTCGAAGGCGATGCGTTCCAGACCTTGCGCCGCCGGCTCCTCAAGCGGCGCGAGCGCGACGCGGAATTTGGCGTGTCCCAGCTTGAGCGGCGTGAGCTCACCCGCCACCGCGGCTTCGAGTTTCTTCGCGGCGGACTTGCGGGCTTCGGAGAGACGCTTGGCGGCATCGCGATAAGCGGCGCGCGCGGCCGCGACGGCCGCTTCCGTTTCTTTCAACTTGCCGCCGCCGAGATCGAGCGCCTCGAGGCGGGCGCGGAAGCCGGCGAGCACCTTCGGCAGAGTGTCGGGCTGCGTGGCGTATTTGCGGGCGGCGGCGCGGATGGCGAACAAGCGCTCTTCCTTGCGTTCCAGTTCTCCGGGGTCGGCTTCGAGGCGCGACAGCAGCGCGTCGAGTTCGCGGCGCGCTTCTTCGGCGAAAGCAAAAGATTGTTCCAGCGCGGATTCGGCGGCGGCCGAGGCCTGGCGCGCTTCCTCGCTCATGCGCGACAGACGCTTGAGCGCCAGCGCCAGCGAGGCTTCGGCGCCGCGCTCGCCGGAGAGCAATTCGGATGCCGCGGATACATCCTCGACGATGCGCGAGGCATTCATCAGCAAGGTGCGTTCGGCGGCGAGCGAAGTTTCCTCGCCTTCCTGGGCATCGAGCGCCGACAATTCGTCTACGGCCTGTTTGACGTAATCGGCGTCGGCGGCGGCAGTCGCCTGCAGATGGCGCAACTCCTCCAGTTTACCGCGCGCGGCATCGTAAGCGGCAAAGCGTGCCGCCACCTCGTCCGCCAAATCTTCGTGTGCGCCGAAAGCATCGAGCAGAGCACGGTGGGTGGCATTGTCGAACAAGCCGCGGTCGTCGGTCTGGCCGTGCACCTCCAGGAGCGAAGCGCCGATATCCTTCAGGAGCGCCACGCCGACCGGCTCGTCGTTGACGAAGCCGCGGGTGCGGCCGTCGGCGGCCAACGTCCGGCGCAGGACGATCTCGCCGTCCACCGGAATGGACTGATCCGCCAGCAGCGAACGCGACGGGTGTTTTGCCGGCGGCTCGAAGACGGCCGTGGCGGAGCCCTGCCCTGCGCCGGGACGGACGTTGGCGCGCCCGCCGCCGCGCCCGCCGGCCGCCAATCCCAAAGCATCGAGCAGAATCGATTTGCCGGCGCCGGTCTCGCCGGTCAGCACGTTGAGGCCGGCGGCGAATTCCAACGCCGCCGATTCGATCAGGACGATGTCGCGAACCGTCAGCGCCGCGAGCATGGCCTTGCCGTCAAAGAATCTTGGAGAATGCCTTGCTGATCCATGAGCCCTTGTCTTCCTGGGGCTTCAGATTCCGCCCCTTCAGAAGATTATAGGCGTCTTGATACCATGGACTACCGGGATAATTCGCGCCCAGAACGGCGGCGGCGGTCTGCGCCTCCTTGTCGATGCCGAGCGCATAATAGGCTTCGGTCAGCCGCTCCAAGGCCTCGGTAATCTGCGGCGTGGTCTGATACTGCTCCACCACCGTACGAAAGCGGTTGATGGCGCCGATGTAGTCGCCCTTGAAGAGATAGTAGCGGCCGACTTCCATTTCCTTGCCGGCCAGATGGTCCATCGTCAGGTCGATCTTCAGCTTGGCGTCGCGGGCATAGGCGGTATCGGGGAACCGCTGGACGACGTCCTGCAGGGCGACGAGCGCCGCTTCGGTGTTGGTCTGGTCGCGGCCGACGTCGACGATCTGCTCGTAGAGCGAGATGGCCTTCAGATAGAAGGCGTAGGCGACCTCTTTGCTGCCCGGGTGCAGGGAGATGTACTGATCGGCCGTCGAGATGGCGTCGGAGTACTTGTTGCCCTCGTAGGACGAGAAGGCGCTCATCAGCATGGCGCGGCGCGCCCAGACCGAATAGGGATGCTGCCGCTCCACTTCGTCGAACTGCTTGGCGGCGTTGGTCCAGTCTTCGTTGCGGACGTAACGCCAGGCCGCCGCATAGATCTCGTTGACCGGCCGCTCCTGATAGGTGGCGTCGCGCTGGTCGTCTTTGCTCGAGCCGAAGACGCTGCAGCCGGACAGCGCCAGCGCGGCGGCTACGGCGAACAGGGGAACCAATCTGCGCACAAAACCCTTCAGGGACATCATCGAGCGTTTCCAGTTTGCGGGGCGGACCGCTTTTCTCAGGCAGCCCAGTCTCTTATGGCATTTCGCCCGAAGGCTGGTCCAGAGGGGCCTCGGAGCATCGTAAAGGTGCGGACAAGCGGGCAAGACGGCCGTTACGGGACGGCAATCAAACCGTAATTCGCGGGATCGGCGAACAGCGCCCGCAACAACGCATTGTTGAGGGCATGCCCCGAGCGGACCCCCTCGAAACGGGCGACGAGCGGCGCCCCCGCCAAGGCCATGTCGCCGACGGCGTCCAGGATCTTGTGCCGCACGAATTCGTCGGGGAAGCGCATCAGATCGGCGTTGATCACCCGGTCGCCGTCGATCGCCAGGGTATTGTCGAGCGAAGCGCCGTGGCCGCGATCCATCCGCTTGAGCGTCTCCAGCTCGGAGACGTTGCCGAAGGTCCGCGCCGGCGCGATCTCGCGGCGGAACCCTTCGGGAGAGAATACGAACGAGAACGTCTGCCGCCCGACGGCCGCGGATGGAAACACGATCTCGAAATCGTACGACAAGACGCCGGCCGGAACGAGCGCAGCGCGCGCGCCGCCGTGCACCACCTCGACGGGCTTCAGAACCTTGATCGCGGTGCGCGGCGCGGACTGTTCTTTGACGCCGGCTTTGTCGAGCAGCTCCAGATAGGACAACGCGTCGCCGTCGAGGATCGGCGGCTCGGGGCCGTCCAGAATGACGATGAGGTCGTCGATCTGGGCGCCGGCCACCGCCGCCATCAGATGCTCGACGACACCGACCTTGGCGCGCTTCGTCGCCAGCATGGTGCCGAGATTGGTTTCGGCGACGGCGTCGTAGCGGGCGGGGATTTCGGCGCCGTCCAGATCGGTGCGCCGGAAGATGATTCCGGCGGCGGGCTTGGCCGGAGCCAGCATCATGCGCACCTGCGTGCCGGCGTGAAGGGCGATGCCTTCGGCGGCGACTTCGTGGGCGATGGTGCGGCGCGGGCTCATTGCAGGTCAGCGTAGTTCATCGCGGGACAATGCACAGCGGGCGATGCCGTTCACTGCGCTGTTGAGAACCAATCCGAACATTCAACTAGATATAGTGGGGAAAATCTTATGCCTACTATATATCGAAGTTGTATTTCAATTTTGGCTATATTCTCGCGGGGGAGGTGTCCCTCTTCTTCCGTCCCGCTTTTGAATGCTTCGCTTACATCACAAAAGCGATTTTGGAATCCGTAGGCGCGCTCAAGCCGATGCGACAATGTGGCTGGTCACTCTTCCGCCGACGCGATGTCACCACACCGTCCGCATCCAGCGCAGGTACGTTCTGAAGTGCTTGGCCGCGACCATCGGATCGCCATAGACGGGATCGCCGTCGGCGGTGTTCGCGATGCCGCTCGGCACGGCGCACATCCTGGCGCGCGTCCGCGCGCCGAGCACCTTGATCGCTCCGTTTTTCAGCAATGTCGCGGAAACCGGAACGGCGCGCAGCATGTGGGTTTCGAACCAAGCAACCGCATCGCCAGGCGCGCCGCGCCTCTCGGCGATGGCGGCCAGCGGCAGACGCCTTTCCCGCGCGTAGTCGTAGGCGGCTTCCGCCGCCGTGCGCAGCGGCGCGGGGTCGCAATCGAGTTTGGGCAAGCGCGAGAAACCGACCTTGGCAAGCCGTTCCACAAAGGCCAGTGCCGCCACCGCGAGTGCAAACCCAACGCCGCCCATCGCCAGCGAAGTACCATCAAGCATCTTGTCTGCCATCCATCCGGAATTCGAACGCGCGCTCATATATGAAACACGCATAATGATATATGCGACATTATATATAAGTTTACTACTATCTATTCTAAGGTGTTCAAACAAATCGAGATTTCGACAAAACCGGCCGTTAGAGCATGACGATTTTGGTTCGAACCAAGGCTTGTCATCCCGGAAGTCGAGCGAAGCGAGGCTGTCCGGGACCCACGGAGAGCGCAGTCCGGATTTGGATCGTTGGGCAAAAGTCCCAATCCCGCCTTTGTCCCGGTGGATCCCGGCGCGCGCAACGCTTCGCGTTGCTTGGCCGGGATGACACGTTTTGTTTGCTCGAACACACTTAAAATCATCCCGCTCTAGGAGCGCCCGCAGCGCCCAGCAAAAAAGGCGCTGCGGAGATTTCCGCACCGCCCTTTTTGTTCGGCAGATCCTTTTCCGGGCTCGGCGTTTTTAGGCGCGCCGCGCCGGACGCGACATCACCGGCGCGATGTCAGTTCGTCTGCCTTCTCAGGAACGCCGGGATCTCGAACTGCTCGTCCCGCTTATGATCGGGAAACAGATCGTCGCCTTTGGGCGCGGCGGGCCGCAGCTGCTCCGCCGGCGCAGCGCTGCGGGTCATGACCTGGGAGGTCGCACGTTGCGCCATCGCCACGGGGCGCGGCGCAGCGGCGGGTTCCATCCGCGGCTCTTCCTTGTGCTTCTTGCGGCCGAGGAACCAGCCGCGGCGTTCGGGCTCCGGTTCCGGCGCACGCGCCGCCGGCGCGGTCCGGATGGCGGGCATCGGCGGCACGTCGTCTTCGTCGATCCGGATCACCCGCGGCGCATTCTCGCCGCCCAAGATCATCGCTTCCGCCGATGCGTGCTCGGCCGTGGCGCCCAACTCGTCCGCCAGCGCTTCGACCTGGCGGTGAACCGGATTGTTCGATGCCGCCGCCGCCACGGGACGCGGTTCCGGTTTCGGCTCCGGCATGCGCGGCAGCGGTTTGATGTTCGGCCGCAGCGGCTCGACGTTCTTGGGCATACGCATTTCGGCCGCGTCGATGCCGGTGGCGACGACACTGACGCGAATGCGGCCTTCCATATTGTCGAGAATGGTGTTGCCGAAAATGATGTTGGCGTCGGGATCCACCTCGGCGCGCACGCGATTGGCGGCGGCTTCGACTTCGAACAGCATGAGGTCGGGACCGCCGGTGATGTTGATGAGCACGCCGCGGGCGCCCTTCATCGACACATCGTCGAGCAGCGGATTGGAGATCGCCATGTCGGCGGCCTTCTGGGCGCGGTCTTCGCCCTCGGCCTCGCCGGTGCCCATCATCGCCTTGCCCATCTCGGAGATCACCGACTTGATGTCGGCGAAGTCGAGATTGATCAAGCCGGGCATGACGATCAGATCGGTGACGCCCCGGACGCCGGCATGCAGCACGTCGTCGGCCATGGCGAACGCCTGGGCGAAGGTGGTGCGGTCGTTGGCGACGCGGAACAGGTTCTGGTTGGGGATGACGATCAGCGTATGAACGTATTGCTGAAGCTCGGTGATGCCCTTCTCGGCGATGCGCATCCGCTTGTCGCCTTCGAAGGCGAAAGGCTTGGTGACGACGCCGACGGTGAGGATGCCCCGCTCGCGCACGGCGCGGGCGATGACCGGCGCCGCGCCGGTGCCTGTGCCGCCGCCCATGCCGGCGGTGATGAAGACCATGTGCGAGTCCCCGAGATGCTCGAGGATTTCCTCCAGCGTTTCTTCCGCGCCGGCGCGGCCGACATCGGGCTGGGCGCCCGCGCCCAAGCCTTCGGTGACATGTGCGCCGAGCTGGATGCGCCGCTCGGCCTTGGACTGGGCCAGCGCCTGGGCGTCGGTGTTCGCCACCACGAAGTCCACGCCTTCCAGCTTGGACGCGATCATGTTGTTGACCGCATTGCCGCCAGCGCCGCCGACGCCAAGCACCGTGATCCTTGGACGCAGTTCCGTCGTCTGGGGCGTCTTAAAGTTGATCGCCATTGCTATTCTCCTTGGCTACGCGCTTGTTCATCGCCCTTGCACTACCCATCCGAATCGAATCACTCGACTCTTTGTTGAATCATCCGAACAGCCCACCGGTCAACCGAGAAAGCCAACCTTTCGAGCCGGTTTCCGCGGTCGACAATGCGAGTTCGGGATTGAGAACCTCCGGCGGCATCGTTGCGCCGGCCATCAGCAGACCCACGGCGCTGGCATAATCCGGACCCGCCGACGCGGCCGGCAGTCCGGTGAAGCTTTGTGGCCGCCCGATGCGAACCTGCTTGTTGAGTATGCGGCCGCAAAGTTCGCGGGCGCCCGCCAGCTGGCAGGCGCCGCCCGTCAGCACGACCCGCCGGCCGGCCGCAACATCGTAGCCCGAGGCGCGAAGGCGAGTTTGAATCTCGCCGAAAATCTCTTCCAGCCTGGCCTGGATGATGCGCGTCAGCATGGACCGCGGTACGCGCAGCGCCGTCTCCTCGCCGTCCTCGCCCATCTGCGGCACGGCGACGACATCGGCCCCGACCTCAAGGTCGCCGAGCGCGGCGCCATAGAGAACCTTGGTCCGTTCGGCCGCCGACAACGGCGCCGACAGCATGCGGGCAAGATCGGCCGTGACCTGGCTGCCGCCGATCGGCACGACGTCGGCATGCACCAGATGGCCTTCCATGAAAACGGCGATGGAGGTCACCCCCCCGCCCATATCGATCAGGATGCTGCCGAGCTGCTTCTCGTCGTCGGTGAGCACGGCCAGCCCGCTGAGGAACGGCGCGAACAGATTGCCGGCGACCGTCAGGTGGCAGCGTTCGACGGCGAGCTTCAAATTCGCCAGCGGCGACGGCTTCACCGCCACGGCATGCATCGACACGCCGATGCGCTGGCAAAACATGCCGGAGGGATCGCGCACGCCGCGCGCCTCGTCGACCACATAGCTGGTCGGGGCGCTTTGGACGATTTCGAGATCCTCGGTCGTGCATTTGGCGCGGCCTTCGGCAAGCAGCTCGCGCAAATGCACGTCGGACACCAGAGCGCCGTCCAGCGTCATGGAGGCGCGCGCCGTGACGCTCGTCGGGCTGCCGCAATTGACGGAGATCAGAACGTTCTGGATGCGGGCATCGGCAAGGTTCTCGGCGGCCGCAACGCAATCGCGGATCGATTCCTCGGCCAGCGCCAGGCTGGTGACGGTGCCGGCGCGGATGCCCTGGCTCTCGCGCAATGCGGCGCCGAGCACGCGCAGCGCGCCCGGCTCCGCCTTGCCGATCAGGCAGATCACCTTCGACGAACCGATATCGAGGGCGGCGACCAATCCCGTCCGGTAGGCCGGTATCTCGCTTCCTGTCCGCAAGCGCACGGTTTCGCCCATCAGATCGCTCTCCCGCTTACGGTGGGTTTCTTCTCCTTCGGCTCACCGGTTTTGGTGACGAAGAAATATTGCGTAGGGGATCTGAGATCGATCTCCACGATGTCCCGTTCCAATACGCCCTTATCGACGATGAGATGCTCCAGCGTATCGAGCTGCTTGCGCCAGCCGGTCTCCGGCAGCTTCGCGACCACGCCGTCGTCGAGCAGCAGATTCCAGCGGCGGCCGGACTGGTACTGATAGGCGTAGACGCGCGCCGCGATGGCGCGATGACCGTCGACGGCCGCGATGAACGGCGCAGCGTTTTGCGGCGCGCCGTCGCCCAGCAGCAGCGGCAGGCGGCGGAACTGATCCAGACCCTTGTCGGTGATGACGGCGCCGGAGCGTTCGACCACATAGGAATCCTTCGGCGTCTGCCAGCGCGCGAAGGGCTGCTTCTCGACGATGCGTACGATGATGTCGTCGGGATAGCGGCGCTTAACCCCGGCTTCGGCTACCCAGGGCAACGCCATCAGCCGGGCGCGCGCCGCGGGCAAATCGACGGAGAAGATGGACTGACCGGGCGTGAAGCCCAGCGCCGCCACGACGGTGACCTGCGGCGTGCGGAGGTTGCCCGACAGATGCACCTGAGACACGCCGAAGCCCGCATCGGCAAGCAGCGTATCGAAGCCCGCGGCGGTGCGATGAACCGTACGCCCGACGACGCCGCTGGCGAACAGACCGGCCAGCGCGGTGAGCAGAACGATGACCAGCGTCATGATCAGCATGGGGCGGCGCAGATCGAGAAAGGCGTGCACGGCGCGCAGGGCTCGCGAAATCGGATTGCCGCGCAACGATTTGCGGCGGCCGAACGGTTGTTGCGCCGCGCCGCGCGCGACGCCGCGCGCCGACGAGCGGCCCTGCTTGCCGCGACCGTCGCGAGGTTTGCGCGCCTGTCTCACCGATCGCACGAAGCGTCCTCCACGATCCACCGACACAGGGCGCGATAGCTCATGCCGGCATACCCCGCCTGTTCGGGCACCAGCGAGGTCGGCGTCATGCCCGGCTGGGTGTTCGTTTCCAGCACCACGAGGCGGTTATTGCCCTGCGTGTCGTCATAACGGAAATCGGTGCGCGACACGCCGCGGCAGCCGAGCGCCGCATGGGCGCGCTCCGCCAGCCGCATCGCCTCTTCGGCCACGGCGCCGGGAATTTTCGCGGGCAGCGTATGCATCGAGCCGCCGGCAGCGTATTTGGCTTCGTAATCGTAGAACTCGAGATTGGTGGTGATCTCGGTGACGGCGAGCGCGCGCGTGCCCATCACCGCCACGGTCAGCTCGCGGCCCGGCACGAATTCCTCGATCATCATCTCGTTGCTGAGGGTCCATTGATCGCTGCCCAGTGCGGCGGGCGGGCGGTTGTCGCCCTTGCGGATGATGAAGACGCCGACGGACGAACCTTCGTTCACCGGCTTCACCACATAAGGCGGGTCCATCAGGTGACCGGCGGCGGCGGCGCGACGGTCCGCGACGATCGATTTGACCAGCGGCAGGCCGGCGGCACGGAAAACATCCTTGGCGCGCTGCTTGTGCATGGCGAGCGCCGACGCCAGCACGCCGGAATGGGTATACGGAATGGCAAGCAATTCGAGCAGCCCCTGGACGCAGCCATCCTCGCCCCAACGACCGTGCAAGGCGTTGAACACCACGTCCGGTTTGGCGGCGTTGAGCTGGGCGGCGAGATCCGAGGTTTGCGGATCGATCTCCACGACGTCGAAACCTTCCTCGCGCAGCGCCTTGGCGCAGCCGCGGCCCGAGGTGAGGCTCACCTCGCGTTCCGCCGAACGCCCGCCGAGCAATACCGCCACTTTCTTGACCGTCATGGCATACCCACCCGTTTGATTTCCCATTCGAGGTCGATGCCGAATTTCGCCTTCACCCTGGCGCGGACGTCTTCGCCCAGTGCTTCGATGTCGGCGGCACGCGCCTCTCCGGTGTTGATGAGGAAATTGCAATGCTTCTCGGACACCTGCGCCGCGCCGTGCATCAGGCCGCGGCAGCCGGCGTCGTCGATCAATTGCCAGGCCTTGTGCCCCGGCGGATTCTTGAAGGTGGAGCCGCCGGTCTTGGACTTCACGGGCTGGCTGTTTTCGCGCTCCGCCAGGAGCCCGTCCATGCGGGCGCGCACGGCGGCCGGATCGTCCTTGGCGCCCTCGAACACGGCTTCGACAAATATAAAGTCATCCGGCACGCCGGATTTGCGATAAATAAAGGCCATATCCGGAGCGGCGAGCACATGCCGGTCGCCCTGGCCGTCGATCGCGACCGCCTCCACGAAGATGTCCTTGATCTCCTTGCCGTAACAGCCGGCATTCATCTTGAGCGCGCCGCCGATGGTGCCGGGCACGCCGCGCAGGAATTCCAGGCCTGCGATGCCGGCCTCGGCGGCGGCACGCGCCACCGCGGAGTCCAGCGCTGCCGCGCCGGCCCGAATGCGCGTACCCTCCAGCGAGATCTTGCCGAACGACGCCGGAAGACGGACGACCACGCCGGCGATGCCGCCGTCGCGCACCAGAAGATTCGAGCCGACGCCGATTACGCTGACGGGCATGTCGCAGGACTTCGCGGCCAGGAAGGTCGCCAGATCATCCGCATCGGCCGGGCGAAACAGAACTTCCGCCGGACCGCCGACGCGGAACCACACGAGGTCTTTCAGCGGCGCGCCGCGGGCGTAGCTGCCGCGAACGGGGGGAAGGGCATCGCAGGGGCGGGTCATCATCGCCCCTCCGATTTTTCGAGCGCCGCCTGCAATCCATGCGCCCATTGGGTGATCGAACCGGCGCCGAGCAGGACAATGGCGCCGCCGATCTTGGCATGGGGCGCGACGGCGGCCACGAGATCCGCTTCGCCGTCGATGGTCTGGACATTGCGATGGCCGTAGGCGCGCAAGGCCTCGGCATAGCTGTCGCGATTGATGCCATCGATGGGCTGCTCGCCCGCGGCATAAACCGGAGCGACGACCGCCACGTCGGCGTCGTTGAGGCATCGCGCAAATTGCTCGAAGGTGTCGCGCAGGCGCGTGTAACGGTGAGGCTGCACCACGGCGACGATCGGACCGGCATAGGCCTGACGCGCGGCTTTGAGCGCGGCGGCGATCTTGAAGGGATTGTGCGCGTAATCGTCGATGATGGCGGCGCCCTTCCATTCGCCGACCTTGGTGAAGCGCCGGTTCACGCCGCGGAACGCGTCGAGGGCCCGGCGGATGGTCTCTTCCTTGACGCCCAGTTCGCGCGCCACGGTGATCGCCGCCAGCGAGTTCTGCACATTATGCTCGCCGGGCATCGGCAGGCGCAGGCCGTCGAGACGATGTTCCGTGCCCTTGAAGCGGTCGGTGAAGACGACGTCGTAATGCGAGGCGCCTTCGGAGAAGGAAACGTTGACGGCGCGCACCTCGGCCTGCGGCGACAAGCCATAGGTGACCAGCCGCCGGTCGACGACGCGGCCGACCATGGCCTGGACCTCCGGATGATCGATACAGAGCACCGCGAAGCCGTAGAAGGGCACGTTCTCGATGAAGCGCTGGAAGGCGTCGCGCATCTTGTCGAAGGTGCCGTAGTAGTCGAGGTGGTCGGGATCGGCGTTGGTGACCACGGCGACGGTGGACGGCAGACGCAGGAACGTGCCGTCGCTCTCGTCGGCCTCCACCACAACCCACTCGCCCTCGCCCAGCCGGGCGTTGGTGCCGTACGCATTGATGATGCCGCCGTTGACGACGGTGGGATCGATGCCGCCGGCGTCCAGCAGCGCAGCCACCATCGTGGTGGTCGTGGTCTTGCCGTTGGTGCCGGCGACCGCGATGCAGGATTTCAGCCGCATGATTTCGGCCAGCATTTCGGCGCGGCGGACCAGCGGCAGGCCTTTCACGCGCGCCGCATCGAATTCCACATTGCCGGCCTTGACCGCCGAGGAATAGACGACGACATGCGCATCCTTGAGGTTGTCGCCGGCGTGGCCGACGGCGACCGGAATGCCCATGGCGCGCAGGCGTTTGACATTGGCGTTGTCGGCGGCGTCCGAGCCCTGAACCTTGTAGCCGAGATTGTGCATGATCTCGGCGATGCCGCTCATGCCGATGCCGCCGATACCGATGAAATGGATGGCGCCGATATCGAGCGGAACGCGGGTGCGGCCGTGCTTCGTCATGCGGACGCCTCCAGCTTCTCGACCAAGTCGGCGAGACGGAGCGTGGCATCCGGCTTGGCCAGCTTGCGCGCATCGGCGGCGCATTTCGCCAAGGCTTGCGGGTCGGAAAAAGCGGCGGCCAGCATTCCGGCGAGCTTTTCGGGGGTAAGGTCCTTCTGCGCCACGCGCCAGCCGCCCCCGATCTGCACCAGCGCATCGGCGTTCGGCGTCTGGTTGTCGTCGAGGGCGTGGGGCAGCGGCACCAAGATCGCGGGGCGGCCGATCGCCGCCAGCTCGCTGACGGTGCCGGCGCCGGAGCGGGCGACGACAAGATGCGCCCGGACCATGCGCAACGGCATGTCGCGGAAGAAAGCCGCCAGCTCGGCCTTCACGCCCATCGCCGAGTAAGCGACGCGCACGGTTTCCAGATCTTCCGCGCGGCATTGCTGGACGATTTCCAGGCGCGCCTTCAGCTCTTCGGGCAAAAGGGCGACGGCCGGCGGCACGCGCTCGCTGAAGACGCGCGCGCCTTGGCTGCCGCCGAACACCAGCAGGCGCAACGGACCGTCCGCCGCGGGCGTCTCGTAAGGCGCGCCGACCAGATCGATCACTTCGGGACGCAGCGGGTTGCCGATATAGACGACCTTCGACATATCCTTTGGGATAAAGCGCACCAGCGGGAAATTGGCCGCGATCACGCGCACCCAATTCGCCACAAGGCGATTGGCGCGGCCAAGCACGGCGTCGGGCGTGAGAATGGCGGTCGGAAAACGCGCGAAGCATGCCGCCAGCATCACCGGCACGCTGGGATAGCCGCCGAAGCCGACGACGGCCGCCGGACGGATGCGCAACAATTTCGCCAGCGACACGACGATGCCGGCGGCGATCTCGAACGGCGCACTGACGAGGCCGAGCACCGAACGGTCGGAAAACGCCGCCGACGGCACGATTTCGATGCGCGCGCCGGGGAAAGCATCCGCGTAGCTGCGGCCGCGCGAATCCGTCATCACCACGATTTTTCTGCCGCGCCGGACCAGTTCGCCGGCCAGTGCCTGCGCCGGAAAGAGATGGCCGCCCGTGCCGCCCGCGGAGAGAACGATCGTGCTCATGCGCGGACCCATTTCAGAAAGCCGAACGACGGAACCTCGCGCGACGCGAGCTGCGGACGTTGGCGGGTGAAGGCCAGCGCAAAGCCCATGGTGAGCGCCACCGCAAACAGCGACGAACCGCCATAGGAAATGAACGGCAGCGTCATGCCCTTTGCCGGAAGCAGGTTCACGGCAACGCCCATGTTGATGAAGGCCTGCACCGCAAGGACGGTGGCCAGACCCGCGCCCGCCAGCTGTGCGAAGGGCTCGCGCGCCGCGGCAGAGCGCAGCAGCAGCCGGACCACCAGAACGCAGAACAGCAGCGCGATGACGGCGCACAGCGCCAAGCCGAACTCTTCGCCAGCGACGGCGAAGATAAAATCGGAATGCGCGTCAGGCAGACGATATTTGATGGTTCCCGCACCCGGGCCGACGCCGAGCAACCCGCCATGCGCGAAGGCCTTGAGCGACAGAGACGCCTGATAGCCCGCCTGCTCGGGATCGAGAAACTGCGCGATGCGGTGGTGCACGTGCGGAAACAGCAGATAGGCGAAGGCGCCGAGGCCCGCCGACCAGCCGCCGATCACCCAGATCCATTTGACCGCCAAGCCGGCAAAGAACAGCATCGCCGCCCACAGCGCCAGGATGAGGAAGGTCTGGCCGACATCGGGCTCCAGCAGAAGCGCGGCGAGCGCCGGCAGCAGCACGAGGACGGTGATGACCGGCTTGGAAAGGCGCGTCGGCGTGCGATCGGCGAGGATCACCGCCGCCAACACGGCAAAACCGGGTTTCAGGAACTCCGACGGCTGCAGGGTTATCCAGCCCAGATCGAGCCAGCGGCGCGCCCCCAAGGTTTCGGCGCCCGCGAACAGCACGACGACCGACGCGATCAACGCCACTATATATATGGTCAGTGCGGCGCGACCGACCTGCGCCGGTGTGAGCATCGAGGTGCTGCACAGGATAAACACGGCGAGCGCCGCGAAGCCGACCTGCTTGGCCGCATAATGGAAATTGCCGCCGGTCAGCGGCCCGCCGCTGGCGGCCGGACTGGCGGCGACAGCGAGCATCAGGCCGATGCCGATCAAAGCCAAAATGGCAGCCAGCGCGACGCGGTCCACCGTCCACCACCAGTCGGCGATCTCGCTGCGGTTGGCGCGGCTGAAACTCATGACGCCTCCCGCACCGGCGCGACGGCCAGCTTGGCAACGAGGTCACGGAAGGAATCGCCTCTCTGCTCGAAATCGCGGAACTGGTCGAAAGAGGCGCAGGCCGGCGACAACAGCACCACCGGAGCCGGAACCGGCGACTGCGCCGCATCGACGGCGGCAGACGCGACGGCGTTCTCCAGCGTGCCGGAGATCTCATAGGCAACCTTGCCGTCAAGCGTCGCCGCAAATTCCTCTGCGGCCTCACCGATCAGATAGGCCTTGCGGATGCGCGAGAATTGCGGCGCCAGCGGCGCGATGCCGCCTTCTTTCGGCCTGCCGCCGGCGATCCAAAAAATATCGGGGAAACAAACCAGCGCCCGCTCCGCGGCGTCGGCGTTGGTCGCTTTGGAATCGTTGACGAAGCGCACCTTGCCGACATTGCCAACGTTCTCGATCCGATGGGCGAGGCCCGGAAAATCCGCGATCGCCGCGGCAATGGCACGCGCATCCCGGATGTAAGGCTTGGTCGCCGCATAGGCGAGCGCCGCGTTCTGCCAATTGTGCGCGCCGGGCAGATGCTCGGCCGTCTTCAAATCCATGACCTTGGCGGCGCGCTCGCTTTGCGCGTCGTACAGCACGCCGTCGAGCACGAAGATGCCGCGGCCAAGAACCTTTCCGACCGAGACGGGCACGCAAGGCGCACCGCCGTTCGTGGTCAGCCTGGTGAAAATCGCCGCTCCGTGCTGATCGTCAACGCCGACGATGTTGAGTCCCGACTTCACGGTCCGCTTCAGCAAGCTCGTCTTCACCGCGGCGTAATTCTCCAGCGAGCCGTGGCGGTCGATGTGATCGGGCGTGATATTGGACAGAATCGCCACATCGGGCCTGAAGCCCGGCGATAAATCGATCTGATAGGAAGAAACCTCCAGCACATAGACCGTCTTCGGGCCCGGCGGCGCGAGATTGAGCGCAGACTTGCCGATATTGCCGCCCGCCTGCGCATCGAAGCCGCAGGCCGACAGGATATGCCCGATCAGAACGGTGGTGGTCGACTTGCCGTTGGTTCCGGTGACGGCGACGACCGGCGCACGCCCCGACGCCGCGGGATCGGGGCGGATTTCGCGCGCGAAGAGCTCGATGTCGCCGATCACTTCGACGCCCGCTTCATTCGCCTTGAGCACGACGTCGTGAGGCTTGGGGTGCGTGAACGGCACGCCGGGACTCAACACCAGTGCGGCGATCGTATCCCACGGCCAGTCGCGCCAGGCGGAGATCGCGGCGCCCTCGGCCGCTGCCGCCGCGCGCAAATCCTCTTTCTCGTCCCAGGCGAAAATCTTTGCGTCGCCCGCCTTCAAGGCGCGCACGCTGGCGAGCCCAGACCGCGCCAGCCCGAAGACGGCGACCTGTCTGTTTGCGAAGGAGCGGACGGGGATCATCGCTGCATCACCTCAACTTCAACGTGGCGAGGCCGATCAGCGCCAGTACGACGGCGACAATCCAGAAGCGGATGACGATGGTGGATTCTTTCCAACCGAGCTGTTCGTAGTGATGATGGATCGGCGCCATGCGGAAGACGCGTTTGCCCGTCAGCTTGAAGGAAATCACCTGCACGATCACCGAAACGGTTTCGAGCACGAACAGGCCGCCGACGATGGCGAGCACGATTTCGTGCTTGACGGCGACCGCCACGGCGCCGAGCGCGCCGCCCAGCGGCAACGAACCCGTGTCGCCCATGAACACCATCGCGGGGGGAGCGTTGTACCAGAGGAAGCCGAGACCGGCGCCGATCAGCGCCGCCAGGAACACCGCCAGCTCGCCGGTGTCGCGGATATAGTCGAGCTGAAGATAGTTGGCGAACTTCTCGTTGCCGACGAGATAGGCGATAAGCACGAAAGCGCCGGCCGCGATCATCACCGGCATGATCGCCAGACCGTCCAACCCGTCGGTGAAATTCACCGCGTTCGCCGCGCCCGCGATGACGACCCCGCCGACCAGGATGAAGGCGAAACCGAGCTGCAGCATCATCGTCTTGAAGAAGGGAAACGCCAGGACGCCCCGCAGATGCGGCTCCTCGATCTGCATGATCAGCCAGGTCGCCAGGAACGCCACGCCGAACTCGACCAGCAGGCGCACACGGCCGCTGACACCGTCGGAAGAGCGCTTGGTGACTTTCAGATAATCGTCGGCGAAACCGAGGAGGCCGTAACTCACGGTCACCAGCGTCACGATCCAGACATAGGGGTTCGACAAATCCGCCCACAGCAGCGTCGCCACCAGCACGGGCACCAGGATGAGCAAGCCGCCCATGGTCGGCGTGCCCTGCTTCTCGACGACGTGACGCTGCGGACCATCGCTGCGGATGGGCTGCCCCTTGCCCTGCTTGAGCTTCAGCCAGCGGATGAGCGACGGTCCCATCATGAAGGCCACGAAAAGCGCCGTCAGCACCGCCCCGCCCGAGCGAAAGGTGAGATATTTGAACAGGCGCAACACCGCGTACTGATCGGCATGCGGGAGAAGAAAGAGAAAATGGAACATGGTTCCCCCTAGCCTGCGCGCGCTTTCAGCGCGTCTATAATCACCGACATGCGGATGCCGTTGGAGCCTTTGACAAGCACCGTGTCGCCCTCGCGCAGCGCCGACATCAATCCGGCGGCGAGTTCGGCGGAGCTCGGCGCATAGACGGCCCGGCGCTGCGCCGGCAAGGCGTCCCACAAGGACTTCATCAGCGGCCCGCAGAGAAACACGAGATCGACCTGCGCGCCGTCGATCGGCGCGACCAAACCGGCATGATGCGCGCCCGCGCCGGGTCCCATCTCCAGCATGTCGCCGAGAACGGCAATGCGCCGGCTCTTGGCCTGCCCCAGCAAGGCCAGCGCCGCCGCCATCGATGCCGGATTGGCATTGTAGCTTTCGTCGATCACACGGACGCCGCCCGCGCTGAAGCGCGCGCCGCGGCCCTTGAGGGCGGCGAAGGTCTTGAGCGCCGCGGCCGCGTTCAGAACGTCGCCGTCCGCGGCGGCGACCGAAAGAAGTCCGCCCAAAGCGTTGGCGGCGATATGCCGGCCCACCGCGGCGAGGCGGAAATCGACCGGACGGCCCAGAACCTCGGCCTTTACGCGCGCGCCTTCGGCGCTTTCCTCGTAGGAGAGCAGCCGCGCATCGCTTCCCGGCTTGGCACCAAAGGTCAGAACGCGCGCGACGTGGAACTGCCTGGCGCGGGCGAACAGGCGCTCGGCATAGGGGCTGTCGGAGGGGATCAGCGCCGCGCCGCCCGGCACGATGCTTTCGAAGATCTCGGATTTGGCGTCGGCGATGGATTCGGTGTTGCCGAAGAATTCCAGATGGGCCGGCGCCACGGTGGTGATCAGCGCCACATGCGGACGCACCAGCGAAACCAGCGAGCGAATCTCGCCGAAATGATTCATGCCGATCTCGAAGACGCCGTAGGCGGTTTCGCGCGGCAAGGAGGCCATGCTCAACGGCACGCCCCAGTGATTGTTGAAGGAGGCGCCGGAAACGTGCGTCGGCCCGAGCGCGGCGAAAGCCAGCTTGAGCATCTCCTTGGTCGTCGTCTTGCCGGCGCTGCCGGTGACGGCGACGATTTTCGCATCGCTGCGGACGCGCGCGGCCCTCGCCAGGTCCTCCAGCGCGCGCTGCGTATTGGCGACGGTCAGCAGAGGCGCATCCTCCGCTACGCCGTCGGGCCTGCGCGCGACCAGCGCCGCCCCGGCTTTGGCCTCGAACGCGGCACGAACGAAATCGTGGCCGTCGCGGGTTTCGCCCTTGATGGCGACATAGAGATCGCCCGGCTTCAGCGTGCGCGAATTGAGCGACAGACCGGTCACAGCGAACGGCTGCGATGCGCGGCCGAGCGTGGCGCCTTCAGCTTCCCCCGATGTCCATAACGTGCTCATGCGGCGCGCTCCGCCGGACGGCCGCCAAAAGAGACCGCAGCGTTGACCGCCTCGTCGCGGTCGGAGAAGGGATGAACGACGCTGCCGACGATCTGTCCGCTCTCGTGACCTTTGCCGGCGATGACCAGCACATCGCCCTCGCCGAGCGCTGCGATGCCGGCGCGGATCGCCTCGCGGCGGTCGCCGATGTCCTGCGCGCCCGGACAGCCGGCCAGCGCTTCCTTGCGGATCGCCGCGGCATTCTCGCTGCGCGGATTGTCGTCGGTGACGATGACGCGGTCCGCGAACCTCGCTGCGGCCCCGCCCATCAGCGGCCGCTTGCCCTTGTCGCGATCGCCGCCGCAGCCGAAGACGACGGCAAGCCGGCCTTCGGTATGCGGACGCAGAGCGACCAGGATGGTTTCGAGCGCGTCCGGCGTATGGGCGTAGTCGACGTAAACCGGTGCGCCGGATTTCGCGTAAGCGACCTTCTCCAAGCGGCCCGGCGCGCCCTTGAGCCCGGACAGCGCCGAAAACACCGCGCGCGCTTCATCGCCCAGCCCGATGGCAAAGCCGGCGGCGACCAGCGCATTGGAGGCTTGGAACCCGCCGGCCAGCGGCAGCTCGACCGCGTAGGTATCGCCGTCGTGGGCGATCTGCAGCGACTGGCCGTCGCCGTGCGGCGCGCGCGCAACCAGCCTCAGGCTCTCACCCTTTTCACCGACGGTCAGCAGACGCAGACCGCGGGTCTCGGCGGCGGCGACGAAGTCCCCGGCGCCGGCCGTATCGGCATTGACCACGGCGACGCCGCCCCGGCGCGCGAGCTGCGTGAACAGCCGCAGCTTGCAGGCGCGATAAGCCTCGAAGGTCGAATGGTAATCCAAGTGGTCGCGCGTCAGGTTGGTGAAGCCGACGGCCGCGATATTCATGCCGTCCATGCGGTACTGGTCCAAGCCGTGGCTGGACGCTTCCACCGCCAGATGATCGATACCGTCGCCTTTCAGTTCCGCCAGCAGGCGATGCATCTCGATCGGTCCCGGTGTCGTGTTATCCAGCTTCGCCGCACCTTGGGACGTCACCACTCCGATCGTGCCCAGGCTTGCCGCCGGCTTGCCGAGCGCCGTCCAGATTTCGCGCAGAAACACGGTAACCGACGTCTTGCCGTTGGTGCCGGTCACCGCCGCCACGATTTCAGGTTGCGCGCCGTAGAACGCGGCGGCGTAGCGCGCCAGCGCCAAACGGGGATTCTCGTCGACGATCAGGCGCACGCCGAGCGCGGCGGCGCTGGCGGCCACTTCCGGACGGCCGAGGACGGCGGCCGCGCCTCGGGCCACGGCGTCCTTCACGAAGGAGGCGCCGTCCGCCTTGGTTCCCGGCAACGCCGCGAAAAGATAGCCTGGCTTGACCTCGCGGCTGTCGCTCGCAAGACCGGCGAACTGCTTCACCGCTTTCATGGGGCTTTTGCCCACCTTACCCGTCGCGATATTCGCGCCTGAATATGGTCCCATTATGAATTCTCTTTGGCAATCGTAACAGGTGCCATCGGTACGCCCAGCAACGGCGCGATCCGCGAGATCACCTGGCCGGCCAGCGGCGCCGCCGTATAGCCCGCGAGCGCGAAACCCGCCGTCGCCTTGGTGCCGTGCGGCCGGTCCATCACGACGAATACGAGATAGCGCGGATCCTCTATCGGGAAGACGCCGCAGAACGATGTCACAAGTTTGCCCGACATGTAGCGGCCGTTCGGGCCGACAACTTCCGCCGAACCGGTCTTGCCGCCCACGTCGTAACCCGGCACGTCCGCTTTCTTGCCGGTGCCGTTGGTCACGACATAACGCAGGAGGCCGCGTATGGTGTCGCTTGTTTCGGGTGAAATGACCTGCTCGCCGCGGGCGTCTTCCGGGTGCTTGAGGAACGTTGGCACGATCCGCCGGCCGCCGTTGACGACCGCGGCCGCAGCCGCGGCGAAGGCGAGCGGCGTCACCGAAATGCCGTGCCCGAAGCCGATCGTCGCCGTCTCGATGGTTCCCCAATTCGACGGATAAAGCGGACGGGCGTTCTCGGGAAGCTCGGTATGGATCGGCGATAGCAACCCGAGCGACGTCAGGAAGGCGCGCTGGCGATCGGCGCCGGAGCGCATTGCGATTTGCGCCGCGCCGATATTGGAGGACTCCGCCAGAATGTCCTGCACCGTCAGGGTGGCGGGCATGCGTTCGGCCTCGTGGATCGTGAAGCGGCCGATCTTGAGACCGCTGCCGATGGGAAACTCTTCGCCCAAATGGATCGTGCGATCCTGAAACGCCATTGCGAAAGTGAAAATTTTGAAGACCGAACCCAGCTCGTAGAGGTTTTGCGCCATGATATCGCGCGCGGAATTGCCGTCGCCGAAATCGCGGGTGTTGGGATCGAAGTCCGGCAACGACACGAGGGCCAGAATCTCGCCCGTACGCACGTTCATCACCAAGCCGCCCGCGGCCCGTGCGTGGAATTCCTCCATGCTCGCCTTGGCTTCGTGATCCAGGATGAACTGGACGCGCATGTCGAGAGAGGTCTGAACCTGATTGGCCGCGCCCATCGGCTTGTCGCGAAGCTGCCGATTGAGGCCGAGTTCCAATCCCGAGACGCCCTTGTCGTCGCCGTCGGTCACGCCCACGACCTGCGCGGCCATGCGGCCGTCGGGATAATAACGCTTGCTGTCAGGCTGGTATTCGAGGCCGGGCAGTTTGAGCAATCGCACCTTGTCGCGGACGCCGGGCGGAAGCTGGCGGGCGACCAGTACGTAATTGTGCTTGCCGCGGAATAATTGCGCGAGGCGTTCCTCGTCGGCGCCCGTGGCAACGGCAAGTTCGTGGACGGCGCGGATCTTGTCCTTGAACAGTTCCGGCCTGGCGTACAGATCGTCCGCCGGCAGATTGCGCGCGATCAACTCGCCGTTGCGATCCACGATATCGGCCCGCGAAAATATCGGACGGTCACCCGCTTTGACCGGGCGTGCGCCCGGCGTGAACACGGTGACATCGACCAGCCGCATACCCACAAGCAGAAACGCCGCGACGCAAATCACCGCCCCGATGACGATACGTCGGTGGAATACCGTGGGCGGTGGATTCATGAGTGTCCTACATCCCGGTGTGCGCGGCGATTTTGACGAATTGCGCAGGCGCCGGTGCAGGAACCTGGGCGCTCGCGTCGCGCATCTGTGCGCCGCCGAGCGGCGCGCCGCCGCGGCGCGGCAGAAGTTCAAGCGACGAAAGCTGCAGCGTCGCCGTGTCGCTCATGCCGAGGGAGGCTTCGGCGAGTTGTTGGATGCGGGCAGGATTGGCCACGCGAACCCATTCGGTTTGCAGCACGCTCGTCTTGGTGCGTGCGTCGGCGATGCGGTGTTCGACCCGGCTGAGCTCGACGCGTGCGATGCGGGTCCGTTCGGAGACGTGATAGAGCGCGAGAATCGTCAGACCCATCGCCGCTACGCAGAAGAAGTTGAGGACACGGATCATGATCTTCTCCTAAGCCGCCAAACGTTCCGCGGCGCGCAATTTTGCGGACCGCGCACGCGGGTTGCCGGCAAGCTCGGCGTCACCCGGACCACGCGGCCGGTTGCCGAGCAGACGATAATCGGAAACATGGCTGCGGCGCGCATCGGGCGCATGACGCGAGCCGCGCGGCGCGGCGGCGCTGCGCTCGCTGAGAAACTGTTTGACGATGCGGTCTTCCAGCGAATGAAACGAGACGACGGCCAAGCGGCCTTGCGGCTTGAGCACGCGCGTGGCTGCCTCGAGCGCACGCGTCAACTCGCCCAACTCGTCGTTCACATGGATGCGCAAGGCCTGGAAGGTCCGCGTGGCGGGATGGATCGGCTGACGCGCCGCAGCGGGACCGAGCACGCGGGAAACCAGTTCGGCGAGTTCGGCGGTGCGCGTCAAGGGCCGCGCCGCGACGATGGCGCGGGCGATGCGGCGCGCCTGACGCTCTTCGCCATATTGCGAGATGATGCCGGCCAGCGTTTTCTCGTCGGCGGCGTTGACGACGTCGGCGGCGGAGGGACCGTTTTTGCTCATGCGCATGTCGAGCGGGCCGTCGGCGCGGAAAGAAAAGCCGCGCGACGGTTCGTCGAATTGGAAAGAGGAGACGCCGAGATCGAGGACCACGCCGTTGGTGCCGTCTTCGCCGCTGTCGGCCAGCAGCCGGTCCATCTGCGAGAACTCGCCGTGCACCAGCGTGAGACGGCCGGGATAGAGCGCGACCAGCGCCTGACCGCGCGCGATCGCCTCGGGATCGCGGTCGATCCCGAGCACGCGGCAATCGCAGGCTTCGAGCATGGCCCGCGCGTAGCCGCCGCCGCCGAAGGTGCCGTCTATATAATGGGCGCCGTCGTGCGGGTTCAGCGCCTCCAGCACTTCGGCAAGCATCACCGGAACATGACCGCTCATGACGCGCCTCCGCTGAGCGAGGCGAGGGCCCGCTTGAGGCGTTCGGCGCGCATGGCTTCGAAGCGCTCCGGCTCCCAGATCTGGAACTTGCTGCCCATGCCGACAAAGACGACGCGGTCCTTCAGGCCGGCATGCGCGATGAGATCGTCGGGTAGACGCACGCGGCCGTTCTCGTCCAGCGGCAGATTCTGCGTCATCGACAAGACGGCAAAGACTTTGTCGTTGAAGGCGGGCGTGAAGAACGGATCGGATGCCGCCTGCTGGCGATGGAAAGTTTGCAGCACGTCGTCCCCGAAGCCTTCGAGCGTCGCTTCGGAGAATGAGGGACAAAGATAGACGCCGGGCGTGTTCTGCGCCGCGAGGATCTGACGATAAGGCGCGGGAATGCAGACCCGCCCCTTGCTGTCGAGCGTGCCCGTCACCGTCGAAATGAACGGCTGGACCTGCGCTGACATAACCGTCGCCCCCTAAGTCCCGGGGGGATTGAGCCTCGACACGTTCCGTGCGGATTTCCTGGCCCTTACAGTCCCTGGGAGGATATGGGATAACATGGGCCAGAACGGGGAGTCAACGAAAAGTCCTGGAATTTGAGGGGGTTGTGAGTCTACCTATGGACGTCATGAGTCTAGGGGTTGAGAAAACGAGAACAAAAACCAAACATGGAAAGGATAGAGTAACCGCCATAAATATTCGATTAACGAAGACTTGGTTGCTCGTTCTTTCTCTGTTCCGGAAACGAGAAGGTTCGGGCGGACGCCGACGACGCAGCGCCGCCCGTTATCGCGGCGAGTAAAGAGTGCTCGCGAAGCTCAGCCCGGGGTGCGGCCTTTGCGGATATCGGCCAATTGCTCGCGGGCCCATTGTTTGAAATCGTCGCGATAGAGGTCCATCGGCGCCCAGATCGGATAGGTGATTTCGTGAATGCCGAGGTATTTGGCGCGGTGGTGGACGTCGCACAGCACCCAAAGATTATGCTCCGAGTGATCGACCCACGCCCTGATCTTCGCCTCGTCGAACGGCCGTTCGTAGTGCCACGTCGGATCGTTCGGATGCCGGTGCGCCAGATTCGGCCGTAACGTCTTGTTGAATTTGCCGACGTCGATCGCATTCGCCAAGGCCCACTCGACCATGTGGTGGTGGGTTTCCATCGCCTTCGCCTCATAGCGGTTTTCGGCGGGAGTCTTGAGTGTCGATTGTCTGACGCCGCAGACCAGGCAAGGAAGATCGAGCTCCACCGTCAAACGGCGATGAACCCGCTTGTATTCGGGCGATTCCGTACGCTGGTCGTGCTCGGGATAGAACTGCAGCTCGTCGATCGTGTGATGTTGAATGTGCTGCTGGACGATCTTGTAATTGTGCAGGTGATCGCTGATGCGCGCTTCCGCGCCTTGATCCCGGGTGTTTTTCCTGGCCATGTCCGCCGCCTTTTCCTTGGCCGAAGGAATATGCGCCGCCGCCATGTCATTTCCGTTGCGCCGGTGAGGCCGAAGCCTGCCGGCATAGGAGGCTGCAAAGGGGTATTGAGGTGGCGCCAAACCTGATAGGATGGGGATATGAACATCGAAGCCATCAGCATCGAACAGCTCCAGGAAGCGGTTGAAAAGCTGCCGCCTGACAAGTTCGCGCGCTTTCGCGCTTGGTTCGAAGAATTTGCCGCAGACGCTTGGGACCAGCAGATCGAACGCGACGCCAAGGCGGGCAAGCTGGATAAGCTGATTGCCGAGTCCGAGGAAGACTTTCACGCCGGGCGCTTCCGCGAGCTTTAGGGTGAATCGATCTTATCGTCGTATTTGCCGTGCGGACCGATCCAGTGCCAGCGAAAATCGTCTCCGACCCGCGTGGCGAGAGCGCGATAATGCAAGCCTATTCGAACGCTCCAGAGTCTACCGACTTTCTTGAAATGCAGCGACGGGTGTTGCGGATTTTCCTTCAGCAGCGCGAAATTCTTATCCGCGAGTTCACGGATTTCCGGCGGTAGCGCTTCATAGGCCTTCCAGAAACTTGCGGATGCAAGGTGGGGCATTGAATTCGGGCCTACAATTCCATTCCGACAATTCGGAATATCCCAACCTCGCCAGGATGCTCAGCCCCCTGCTTGTTCTGCCAATAGAATGCGACATGCACGACATGCCCCAGACGCCTGGCAATCCTTGCTGTGGCTCTCCAAGCATCTTTCGCGCTCTGGCCTTGCACTGAGACATTCACATCTGCGAGATAGCGATAGCCTTGATCTGTCTTTCTGCCTTCCGCAACATTGATCGAAACGACCTTTCTTAATGGCTCCACGCCGCCCAACTTCCCGATCGCAAATCGAATCGCAGTATCCAACAGAGAATTCCAATTCGGAGATGAAATTGTTTCCCCTCCAAATTTCGCAGCGCTAATCCCCGTATGGGTCAAGTCAGGCGGATCAAAAGGATCGTACTCTCGCTTTATCGGATCACTTTTCGCTTCGTCGATTTCTTCGCGATCCAAATAAGCAGCCAGCAACCGTGAACTGCGCGTCACTTCTTTACCAAAGCTCTGTGGATGGCTATCCCTTTGGTAGGCATCCAGAAGCCTTTGAAGAACAGAGTCCACGGTATCAACGAGGGGCTCAGAAATATCCTGTATTCTTTTGAAGTTACTCTCAGAAATTTCTACCGTTCGTGCCATTTTGTGATTCAGTCGAGGACACTTATATGAATATATAGGTATATGTATTATGAGTCAATATTGGAATTCTAGAACCTACGCTGCCGGGCTGGGTTTCCGGCTCCTGCTTCGCGCCGCTATGCGGTGCTCGCTGGCCGGGAACGACAAAATATTAGGCGCGTCAGATGGCCTGTAAGCCGGGTTCTGTACTTCGTCCGTAGACGGAGCGATGGCCATTCCTCTGGGACGGCAGTCGCCTGCCGTCTCGCGCGACCTACCCGGACGGCTATCCGGAAACGGATTACGTGCCGTCCCTATTTGGTCTTGCTCCCGGTGGGGCTTGCCATGCCGCCTCTGTTGCCAGAGACGCGGTGCGCTCTTACCGCACCATTTCAACCTTGCCGCGGCTTTAGGCCGGTAGGCGGTGTCATTTCTGTGGCGCTATCCCTGGGGTCGCCCCCGGCGGATGTTATCCGTCACCGTGTTT
>JAGWVX010000227.1 GCA_018970685.1 Alphaproteobacteria bacterium
AGCAGACGCGAATGGCGCTGCACGCTGGAATAGCCGGCATCGAGCGTCGCCGTCCAGAGACCGGCAGTGTAGGTGTTTTTCCAGCCGAGGGCGAACAGATCGTTGTTGTGACGGTCCGATTCCTCGCGGCCGACTTCAATCACGCCAGGCGTAAAGCTACCGGCGGTGACATAACCGTTGGTGACCGTGTAACCCGGCGCCATGTCCTGTCCGCCCCATGAGTACAGCGGAGCTTCAATGCGCGCGATCTTCCAATCGTCTCTGAACGTCGTGGCAAACAAATCGAGCGTGGATTCGAAATTCTCGTTGGGACGGTATTGCAACGTGGCGATGCCCGCATTGCGCTTCAGGTCGTCGACGGTGGAGTTGAACTTGGCGCCGCCCATGACGTAATCGCTACTCGGAACGCCTGCGCCGCCGTTGCCATTCGGCCAGCCCCACGGAGCGAATTCCTGATACGGATTGAGATCGTCCATCAGCGCCACGCCAACCAGCAGGCCGAGCTTACCGCCCGCAAACTGATCGATGAATGTGCCGCCCAGACGATAGCCGTATTTGCCTTCCTTGGGGTTCAGCTCGCCAAGCGAGTTGGTCTGGCCGCGCATGTTCGCCGAAATGACCATGTGGTCGAAGTCGAGCGGGCGGAAGGTCCGCATGTCGATCGTGCCGGACAGGCCTGCGCCGACAAGATCGGCAGACGGAGTCTTGTAGACCACCACGCCGCTCATCAATTCGGCCGGATACTGGTCGAACTGGACGCTGCGGTTGTCATTGGTGGAAACCTGTTCGCGGCCGTCGAGCAATGTGGTGGCAAAGTCTGCCGACAGACCGCGGATCGAAATATCGCTCGCGCGGCCGTTCACGCGCTGTGTGGCGACGCCGGGCAGGCGTGATATCGCTTCACCGATCGACGTGTCAGGCAGCTTGCCGATGTCTTCCGCCGAGACCGCCTCGATGATCTCCGCCGAGTTCTTCTTCAGCGCGATGGTGTTTTCCAAGCTCGCCCGGAACCCGGTCACGACGACGGTTTCGACCGGCGGGCCGGACTGATCGGTCTGCGCCCAAGCTCCGCCCGCGACTAGCATCAACGTCGCCAAACTTGCAGCCGTCGTCCCCAGCAAGATAGTGCGCCGCTTCAAGCCGGCGCCACTGACCGACCCGCAATTCAAATTGTACATCTGGTTTCTCCCCGAATTTCGCCTACCGGCACAAATCGTTTGCCCGCAGGCCTTCATTTCCGGCGGGTCATATTTCGCAATCTATTCAGCGATTGCGTGCTCGGGCGGATCATCGTGTGCGCCTATTGCCATGCCAACACTCTGCATACGTATTCACAGATGCGGACTGTGCTAATTCCGGCTCCCGTTGCATTTCTATCGACACGTCAAATAGCGTCGTCAGGTTGTGAGCCCCGCGGCATTGTTAGCGCTCACAAACGCGAAAGTGACCTCAGACATGCATGGCGCGGAAAAGAGCATACAGAGGGATACAACATGCACGCATTAGGCGACCGCGCCCTCCGCCGGCCCCAAGGCGCGTGGAAGCTTTCTGGCTTTTGCCGCTATTTGACCCGGCCGATGTAGACGCCGAACGGCGGCAATTCCACGCCCTCCAACGACTTGGGCGCGACAGCCCCCGGCGTCATCATCAGCGTTTCGACGCTGTTGCCCGCCACACCCAGCGCTTTCAGGTCGAAGCTGACCTTCTGCGGCTCCTTGGTAAAGTTGCAGGTCACCACGACGGCTTCGCCGTCCGGCGCCTGGCGCAGCCACGACAGCACATTCGAATCAGTGGTGTTGAGCATGACCTGTCGGCCTTCGCGCAGCGCTGCATCCACGTGCTTGAGGCGATCGAGTTCTTTGTACCAACTTAAAAGCGAATCAGGCTGGGCGGATTCCACGGCCACGTTTGCCGTTGTGTAGCTTGGCGGGATCGGCAGCCACGTCTTGACGCCGGCGCTGCCGAAGCCGGCATCCGGACCGGCAGTCCATTGCATGGGCGTCCGTTCGCCGTCTCGGCCCTTTTCCTTCGGCCAACCGGTGATGCCGACAGGGTCACGCACGTCTTCTTTGCGCGTAGGCGGCGTCGTCACCATGCCGATTTCGTCGCCGTAATAGTACATCGCCGAACCACGCGAGGCGAGGACCACCGTCGCGAGCACACGGCCGATGTCCAGATTGTGCACACCGTCGCCGTAACGGTCCCAACGGGGGTTGTCGTGGTTGTCGAGGACAAGAAGCGGCTCGTCGCCGTCGAGCCCCGTTTCCGCCTCGGTGATCCGCCGGCGGAACAAATCGACGTCGAGCTTGTTGATGAAGCCGACCTGCAAGTCCATCGGCAATTGAAGTTCGTCGTTGTGCAGACCGTACATCTTGCGCAAATCGGCTACGGAACTCACATAGGTCTCGCCGATAAGGACGATCTGACGGCCCCGATAGCTGTCTGCGATACTGCGCAGTTTGCGCAGGACGTCGTGCACGCCCGGCAGATTGTTGGTCCGGGTATCATCCAACCTTGGGTCGCCGAACGCGTTGATCAACGGCTTTCCGGAAGCGTCACGCAGAACACCTTCGTCGTGCAGCTTAGGGTCTTCGAAAAGCGTGGTAATGGCGTCAAGACGGAAGCCCGCCACGCCGTGCCGTATCCAGAAGCGCTCGACGTCGTACATCGCCTTGCGCACTGCAGGATTGCGCCAGTTAAGATCCGGCTGCTGGATATAGAACTTATGATAATACCATTGCTTGGTCTTGGCGTCGTACTGCCAAGCCGAATGACCAAAAACGGATTGCCAGTTGTTCGGAGGTTGTCCGTGGCCTTTCCCGTCGCGCCAAATGTACCAGTCGCGTTTTGGGTTGTTGCGGGAGCTTTCGGATTCTTTGAACCAGGGGTGCTTGTCCGAGGTGTGATTCAGCACCAGATCCATGATGACACGGATGTGGCGTTTCTTTGCTTCCGCAACCAGATGGTCGAAATCCTTCATGGTGCCGTATTGCGGATCGATGGCTTCGTAGTTCGAGATGTCGTAGCCGAAATCTACCTGGGGCGAGGGATAGATCGGGGTCAGCCAGATCGCATCAACGCCGAGCGATTTCAGGTAATCGAGGCGCGAGGTGATTCCGTTGAGATCGCCAATGCCGTCGCCGTCGGTGTCCTGAAAGCTGCGAGGATAGATCTCGTAAATCACCGCGCCCTTCCACCAGGGCCGCGAACTGGAAGACGTGGAAGCTTGCGCCTGAGCAGTAGCTCCGAGCGCGGCCGCAGCAAACGCCGCCAAAGCGCACCAACGCGCTATTATCTTCATTCACGTCTCTCCCAGGTAGAAGACCGGTCCACGACGGGCCCGTCTTTTCTTATCGTGTTCTTATCGCCATTCTCACGGAGACCGGTATATCTCAGAAATCGCACCCGACAAGCGTCTATCGGTACAAAATCGCAGAACCGCATCGCATACGCGCCCGGCCGCCCCTTTCGTGCGCATACCCGACAGCACCAGCCGTATGAATACGTATGCATGCAATTGGCAGCCAGCCTCGGCTGAGTAAGCTTTTGGGTCGGGATGTGGGGAGCGGGAGCCGGCCTTCCGTTTGTTTTTAACATGTTGGCCGATACGTCATGTCGGCGGCAGTCGTGAAATTTTGCGAATCTCATGACACTTCCGCTAGGCAACGTCGTTTGGCCGACAAAACGTTGCTGCAATTGCGGTTGGCCGTCAAAATGGGCGTGATCGACGTTCTGCCAATCAATGCGCACCAACCGGCGTGCCGGCCACGGCCTGCCTCGTCTAGGCTTGCCTCATGAAACAAAACCGTCCCGCCGCCGTGTCGCGTCAAAAAACCGCCGTGCAAAAGCCGGCGAGTATTTACGACGTAGCGAAACGCGCCAAAGTTTCCATCAAGACGGTTTCACGCGTCGTCAACCGGCTTCCAAGTGTGGGCGACGAAACGCGCAAGCGCGTGATGGAGGCCGTGGAAGCGCTATCCTATCGGCCGAATGTCTACGCGCGCGGGCTGGCCAGCGAGCGATCCTTTCTGATCGGATTGCTTTGCGACATTCCCGCGGCCGGTTCCGGGTACATCGCGGCGCTGCAAATCGGCATGCTGTCGCGTTGCCGCAAGGAAGGGTATCACCTCATCGTCGAATCCGTAGACGAACGGAACTCGGATTTGGGACATCAAGTGCGGTCGCTCGTTGCCCAATCGCGGCTGCAGGGTGTCGTGTTGACCTCTCCGCTTTGCGATATGCCGGCGGTAATCGAGGCTCTGAACAATGCCGGCACCCCCTTTGTCCGCATTGCTCCGGAGAAATCGCTGCCGCATACCATCGATGTCCGGATCGACGATCATGCGGCGGCTTACGACATGACCACTTACCTGATAGGGCTCGGCCACCGTCGTATTGGATTCATTAAGGGCACAGCCGGTCACGGTGATGCTAAAGCGCGCTTCGAAGGCTACCTCGCCGCACTTGCGGACGGCGGCTTGCCTTTCGTCGAAGATGTTTGCGTGCAGGGGCAGTTCACCTACCAGTCCGGCATGGAAGCCAGCGAACGCCTCTTTGCCCTGAAGAAACGTCCCACGGCGATCTTTGCCTGCAATGACGACATGGCTGCGGCTGTGCTGGCTACGTCGCAGCGTTTCAACCTCAAGATACCGCAACAGCTTTCGGTGGCGGGCTTCGACGATTCTCTGGTCGCACAGGTGGTGTGGCCCAGACTGACGACGTGCCGCCAGCCGATTGAGGAGATGGCGCAGGCGGCGATGTCGATCTTGACACAAAGATCAGACGACAACGAACCCTTCGAGGTACGTCTGGATCACGAATTGGTGGTGCGCGAATCGACTGCGCCACCTGATGTTCAATAACATGGTCCGTTCGCAGGACGCGCGCTCAAAAAAGAAAACCGAATCATCTGGCTTCCCGGCCAAATCGATGAACAGCATGGCGGCGATACGCACTTCCTAGTCCGTTAGACAGGCAGCGTCAGACATTTTATTCTCAGGTAATACTTCAAGGGGGGATTGCCGTGAAGGCGAGACTTTCAGCCGCCGCTATCGCTGCGCTTGTAACTGTGTTTGTTCCGCTGGCGATTGCGTCGCAGGCACA
>JAGWVX010000228.1 GCA_018970685.1 Alphaproteobacteria bacterium
TTTCATCTTCCAGACGGAACCCGTTTCCGAAGCGATAACCGAAGCTGCCAACGAACAGCCCCGTATCCTCCGTCTTCGCCTTGAAGGTCACCGGACCCGGCGTGAAGACCTGATTGAAATTGGTCATGCTGTCCCAGCCGGCACCAAGACCGACATACCAGCCTGCCGTACCACTTGCGGATGCCGGTACGGAAAGTGCCAGGACCGCAGCGCCCACCAAGGCGATCGAACGAAGTTTCATTTTCCACCCTCGCTTCAAAAAAACCGATGGGCAGGAACCCCCCACCGCAACGTCGAACATCATAACTATACAGCTTATAATGGCGGATTTTGTGACCCTTTGTCTATCCGCCGGGTTAGCCTTAATCTCTCAGCCTTAGGATTTGACAGAGTTCTGTGACCAACCTGCAACAGGCGCATAAATTTAGAAGGACAACGTCTTATCGCCCGTCAAAAGGAATGCGTAGCGGCCGGGAAGAAGGCGCAGCGAAGTGGACGCATTATGTTCCAGGGCATGCAAAAGTTCCGCTCGCGGCGCGACATGAAACAAGCCCAGCCAAGCCAGAAGAACCGCCCGCCCGGCGCGGCCGAGCCCGGTTAGGTCGCCGAAATCCACCACATGGATGCGCCCGTTCGGCGAAAGAACGGTGGTTGCCTGCTTAAGCGCTTGCTTCCATTGCGGTATCATCGAGAGGCTGTAGGAAAAGAGACAGGCATCGAAGGCTTCGTGCTCGCCGAACATGGCCGGCGACAGGTCCTCGGCATAGCCGTGCGCCAGGCGGATTTGGGCTTCGAGTCCCGCCCTGCGGACGGCTTCCGCCGCCGTCTTCAGCATTTCGTGGGAGGCATCGACGCCGAACAGGCGCGTTTGGGGATAGCGTTCGGCGATGCGGATGAGGTTGCGGGCTGTGCCGCAGCCGACCTCCACCACCCGGTCGCCCGGGCGCAGCGCGAGCTCCCGGATCAGCCGGTCGCGGCCGAAAAGATAATATTTCCTTGTGAAATCATAGATATAGCGCTGATGCCGATAGACTTGGTCCATCAGCGTGGCGTGATCTTTCGCGGGTTCGCCCTTCACGCGTGCCTCAGGACAGCGGCCGGCGGGCGTAGACATGGAAGCCGCCATAGATCGACGAACGATCCCGGGTGTGGAAGGCGCGGCTTTCGCCTTCCAGATATTGCCAGGGGGCCAGAAGTGCGGCCGGCAGCTTGCGGGGCAGCGGAGAATCGGAACCTGCGGTGCGGAAGATCACCCGGGCGTCGCGGGCGTCGGCGGTGCGGTCGATCTCGGCCCACAGCGAGGCAAGCTGCGTAGGGTTCATCCAATCCTGCGCATCGAGCAGCACGTAACGGTGCAGCGACCGGGCGGGCTGGTGCGACAGGAAGTCGGTGACCGATGCGTGATGCACTTCCACCTTATCGATCCGTGTACGGATTACATCGTAAACCTCGCGGCGCAGATAAGCCGGAACGGCTTCCCGGTTGGCCACGTCGTAGCCGCGCCCGAACGCCTGCCAGGCGAAATAGTTCTCGCTGATGGGGAAGTCGCAGGCCAGCCGTTCGACGCGCTCGCGCAATACCGCGATCGCGTTGCCGCCGGTGCCGGCGACCAGTTCGTCGTATTGCGCCGGCGGAATGCCCAAAGCGTAAAGCGATACGGGACTTTTCGACAGCAGGCGGACGGAGGGATAGTTGAACAGCGGGGCGATCAGCCGCTCGAAGGCGGCGCGCTGTTCGGCGGGCGTGCGCGCCTTGAGGATATGTTCCAGCTTCTTGCCGTGCAGCTTCGCCACCGTGTGCAGAATGCCGATGAAGCGGCCGAGCAATCCGTAACGGTAGAGATTGCGCGCGAACATGTTGATGCGCCGGCCGTGCAGCGGGATGTGCTTTTCCCAATAGCGCCGCGTTTCGGGGTCGAGTCTTGTAGCGAGGAAATTGTCGTAGGCCGCGCGGTTCGACTTGTCGTTGGCTTCGCCGAAGAAGCGGAAGAACGCCTCATAGTCGGGAAGATTGGCGAGCGCCGACAGCTTCAGCCGCGTCAGCGCCACGTGGTTCGGATTGAGATCGACCGCGATGATCTTCGCCGGATCGGCGGCAAGGTAGTTCAGCACGTTGCAGCCGCCGGAGGCGATGGTGATCAGCCGGTGGTGCGGCAGCAATGCCAGGGCTTCCAGGTCGACGTCGGGGTCTTCCCAGATCTGGTTATACACAAACCCTTGGAACATAAGGGTAAACAGGCGCTCCAAAGCGCCGCGCCTGGTGTTTGCGGGCCGCTGATGGGCGGCGCGCTCGAGAAGCTGATTGGCCATGTCTTTCTTTAGAAATGCCCCTAATCCGTCACCTGACGAAAGGCCGCCTATCTAGGATGGATTGGCAGGCCGTAGCAAAGGGAATTCTTCACACACTTAATCTTGCGCCACATTTGCGGCCTTATTAAGGGAAGCGGCATGAACGACAAGGCACCGATTCAGGAAGTCCTCGATCTGCTCAATCTGGAGAAGATCGAGGAGAACATTTTTCGCGGCATGAGCCCCAAGGATCGCGTACAGCGCGTCTTCGGCGGTCAGGTTCTCGGCCAGGCGCTGGTGGCGGCCGCCCGCACGGTGGAAGGACGCCATTGCCATTCCCTGCATGCCTATTTTTTGCGCGCCGGCGATCCCAAGGTGCCGATTCTTTACGAAGTCGACCGCTCGCGGGACGGCTCCAGCTTTACGGCGCGTCGGGTGGTGGCGATCCAGCATGGCCGTCAGATTTTCAACTTGGCGGCGTCTTTCCAGGTTGACGAGCCGGGCTACGAGCACGAATTCCCCATGCCGGAGGTTCCGGCGCCGGAGAGGCTTCCGGCCGAGGAAGCCCTGCGCGCCAAGGTGATCGACAGATTGCCCGAAGAGCTTCGCGCCTGGTTCTCGCGTCCGCGCCCGATCGAGACGCGGCCGGTCGACCCGCGGGAATATTTCTCGCCGGACAAACGTCCGCCGCATGAAATGCTCTGGATCCGCGCCACCGGCGCGTTGCCCGACGACCTGCCGCTGCATCAATGCCTGCTGGCCTACGCGTCCGACATGTCGCTGCTCGACACCGGCCTTCTGCCGCACGGCATCGGCTGGTTCGACAACAAGGTGCAGATGGCGAGTCTCGACCATGCTATGTGGTTCCATCGCCCGTTCCGCGTCGACGACTGGCTTCTCTACGTACAGGACAGTCCCAGCGCCTCGGGTGCGCGCAGCTTCAATCGCGGCCTGTTGTATACGCGCGACGGCAAGCTCGTCGCTTCGGTGGCGCAGGAAGGCCTGATGCGGCCGCGCGGCGAGAAAAAATCCTAGTGTCGCGGTTTCGAAGCTCGCGACGTCGCCGATATCGGGCTCTTTGCAAATTTCGGAATCGGGACACTAGGTATGCGTTACCGTCGCGCTGCGCCGCGGCCGCGCGTAGAAATTGCTCGACATCGTCAGCGTGTTGGTAAGGAAAGCAGCGCCGGATACGCCGAAATTATACTGGACCTCTGCGTAGATCACGCTGCCGCCCGAGGTGATCAATCCTGTCGGCACGGTGATCGTCGAGCCGACGGTGCGCGCCGTGGTGTTCGACGTGGCGTCGCTCCAGGCCACCGTCGCGCCGCCCTTGCCGTTGTCGACCAGGCTGGAGATGACGACCTTCAGGTTGGTCGTCGAATTGGGATACATGATCGCGTCGAGAGCCGAGAAGACGTTGGAGATGTCCGTGGAGCTGACGGTCGTTTCCTGCGCCACCAGGTCGGCCGCCGTGGCCGCAACGTCGCGCACGCGGGTGTTGCAGTCGACCGCGGTCGTCACTTCCACGGTGCCGAAGAACAGCACGATCATGACGGGCGCGAGAAAGGCGAATTCGACGGCCGCCAGGCCGTCGCGCGCCTTGAGCATCGCGCGGAAGCGCCTCAGCATCCCGCCACCGCCGAGGTGTAGGGTTCGTTGCGGAAGGCGGCGGCTGCCGTCATCAGATGCTGGTTGTTCGCCATATTGACCATGAACGGGGTCAAGAGCGGCGTAATCACCGACCAGGTGTAGAACACGCGCACCAGCACGACGCTGCACACCGTGCCCGGCGAGAAATTGGCGAGGTTGGGATCGAGCGTGTTGTTCGCCGTCAGCGGATTGGTGTAGCTCAGGGACGAGAAATTGGAAAAGGATTCGACGTCGATCTGCAGGTTGCTGTTGCAGGCCAGAATCGGAGCGATGCCGTTGCAGATGGTGGTGCGGAACTGAGCTTGGGCCTGCGTCTGGTTCAGGTTCCAGCCGGCGACCTGACCGGTGCGGATCATTCTGGCGGCGTCGTTGGTGGCGTTCTGCAGCACCGACTGGCCGAGGAACATGATGCCGACTTCCATCGTGCCCATCAGCAGCACCAGGAAGATCGGCACGATCAGGGCGAATTCGATTGCGGCCGAGCCGGCGCGCGCCGTCCGGCGCATGCGCCGCCGGCGCACACGCAGTTTGGCAGTCCAGGTTTTGGCGGCTGGGCTCACGGCTTCGCCTTCTCCTGCCACCGTTTTAATCTTTGAACCTTTTCAATAAATTTCGAAGGCCGGCCGGTAAAAGAAAAGCCGTCGGCATGCTCAACGAATCCTTACCGATCACGCCGTTGCGCTTGCCGTGCCGCCGGACAGCGCAGGATAGGGGCTGGGATGGTGTTCCAGGATGCGCGTGGCGAACAAGGCGATCAAAATGGGGGTCGTGATGCCGGCGAAGAATACGCTGGGAGGATTGAACAGCGGGCACAGCCACAGCACTGCGGCCAGGGCGGTCTCGCCGCGATGGGCCTTATGGCGCAGGTTGTGACTCAGGAAAAACGTGGCGGCGGCGCTGAGCAGCACGCCGTCGTAATTCATCACATGAGGCGCGGCGAACACGGTTGCGGCGAGCAGAACGGCAATTCTCAATTCGCTTGCAAACGGCTTGCGGAAGCTGCGCCACACGGCCCAGCCCGCCAGCGCGGCGCCGGCGAGCTGAACGGCGTCGGCGAGCGGCACGCCCGCGCCCAGGCGCCTTGCGCAGGCGAAGAGATTCATCCCCTTGTCGCGGGAGTTGATCTGCCATTGG
>JAGWVX010000229.1 GCA_018970685.1 Alphaproteobacteria bacterium
GAAGGCGAGCGCGAAACGGTGCTGCCGCTGACGCCGTTGTCGCGTGCGCCGTTCGCGCGGACGCGTGCGGTGCGGCGGCCCGCAACGCCGCAAGCGATCGCGCGGCCGCAAACCATACCGCCGGCGCTGCGGCTTCCCAACGCACGGGACATCGCCGGACTTGGCCGCACGCTGTCGGATTGCACGCCGGAGAAGCTGTCGAGCCTTCCGGCGGACGAACGCGCCAGATGTCCTATGACGCTGGGCGGTCCGGCGGGAAAAGGCGCCGCGCCGTATAAGCGGCCGGCGTCGCAGAGCCGCTATCGCGCGCTGTGGGCGGCGACGCTGGCGCAGCGCGAGACGCCGGTGCGCGTGCCTTGCGCCACCGTCAAGACTCTCTACTCGGCGCCGGGCATGCCCGATCTGCAGCGGAGTCAGGCGATTATAGTCGATCCGATTTGCGCGACGCAGGAACTGCTCAAAGCGCTGGAACGGTAAGAATACGTCCTGCGCCACGAAGCTTTTGAAAGAGGCAGCGCGAAGGAGTATATTGCCGCGCCAGAAGACAACAGGAGGCGCATATGAAGTCTCTTCTGTTTCTGGTTCCGCTCGCGGCGCTGATTCTGGCGCCCGACGCGGCCGTGGCGACGCCCTTCGCTCCCAGCATAGAAGGCGGCATGCAAGCCCGCGGACTGGACACCATTCCGCGCGGCGATCTCGCCACCTACAAGCCGGGGCTGGAGCGGGTGCACGCGCTGCTGGAGCTGCGCAAGGAAGGACTCAGGCTGCAAGCGGAAGACGGCGGCACGCTGACGCCGCAGCACCGCGCCTATCTGCAGGCCAAGCTCGACGCCATTCAGAAACGCGGCACGAACTGAAGCGCCGGACGTCGGCAAAAGAAACGCCGCCGCGCGGCGGGGGGCGCGGCGCGGCGGCGAAGCTCGCAGAGGGGTTCCTACTGCGGAGTCGGGCTTGTCGTGGAGGTTGATGTCGTTGTCGACGTCGACGTGGTGTCGTCTTTGTCGGTATCGGTCTCGGTGGCCGTCTTGGCGTGTGCGTCGGCCTTGCTGTGCTTGAGCCCTTCGGCACTCATATGCGTTTCCGCATTGGTGACGCCGAAATCGCGGTCGGCGGCGTTGGGGCCGTTGGTATGAGCCATGCCTTGAGCGCTCATATGCATGTCCGAGTCGCCTCCGAAATCGCCGTGCATGCCGCTCATGCCGCCGGCCTCCATGCCGGAGGGACCCATGCCGGCGCCCGCTCCCATGCTGGCGCCCATCCCGCCGCCGCCACCGCCGCCATGCGCCAGGCTTGCGGCGGTGAGCCCAAGAGCCAGTCCTGCCGCGCCGAGCACGGCAAGCACGGGCTGCATACGTCTTTGGTTTCCTCGCATGATCAAACTCCTTTACAGCAGCCGGTGCTGTCCGACCGCGGGTTTCGCCGCGGATTGTCCGCCGGCGAGGCGGCGGAGCAAGGGACAAAATTGCGCCATCGGCCCGCTTCCAAGCAAAAGGCGAAGAAACCTCAAAGGCGGCGTGCAACGACCGAACGCTTCAACCTCGCGCGACGTTAGTCGGCGCTGGCGCACTTGGCTTTGCGCGTTGCATCCAGGAAGCTCTTGAAGGCGAGATCGGCGCGCAGCAGATCGTCCAGGATGAAATTGAAGAGGTCGTAAACCTCCGCGGCGGCGACTTTGCTCTGCACTGCGGTGTCGCGCAGCGCGCCGGCGAGACGGCGCAACACATCGGCATGATGAAGCTTGTGCTGCGCGAGTTGGGGATAGGCGACGGCCGCCATCGCCTGTTCCTCGTCGCGGAAATGCCGTTCGGCGCGCGCGATGAAGCTTTGCAGGCCTTCGGCGAACGCCGCGCCGCCAAGCGTGCCGTGCGCGCCGGCCGCCAGCAGCATGCGGTTCAACATGCCGATCAATTCCCGGTGGTCGTCGTCGATATGCCCATGGTGCATCAGCGCCGAGGCGGGCAGGAACAACAGCGGTTTCGCCGTGTCAGAAGATTCTGCCTGTTCCGTCATTGCGTGCCGCTTTCCGCGATCTCTCCAATTGGTTGTAGATCGTAGGCCCGCCGAATTGCGAAAGGGTTAAGGCGCAAGAAAAGAAGTTAAGCATTCCTTACACCGGCCGCGGGCCGACGCGTACGTCTCCCGGCGCTTCTCCGCAGTCCGGCGTCGCCCGGCATCGCGTTCGACGACGCAGGGCGACAAGAGGGCGGGAATGCGCGGGGCCTGCTATCGTCCCGCCATGAGCGCGCTTGCCGACACCACCGAGCTGCTGCCGCCCGTTTTCGCGCGGTGGTTCGCCGCGCGGGGCTGGGCGCCGCGGACACATCAGCTGGCGCTGATCGAACATGCGGCGCGCGGCGAATCCGTGCTGCTGGTGGCGCCGACCGGCGGCGGCAAGACGCTGGCGGGGTTTCTGCCGAGCTTGATCGATCTGGCGAAACCGCCCCCCACCCGATCTACCATTGGCGGATCGGCCTCCCCACAAGGGGGAGGCAAAATGCTCCGTCGTTCCCGCGCGCTGCACACACTCTACATCTCGCCGCTGAAGGCGCTGGCGGTGGACGTGGCGCGCAATCTGGAAACGCCGGTGGCGGAGATGGGGCTCGACGTGCGCATCGAGACGCGCACCGGCGATACGCCGGCCTCGCGCCGCCAGCGGCAGAAATACGCCCCGCCGGATATCCTGCTCACCACGCCCGAGCAGCTGGCGCTGCTGCTCGCCAACCACACCGCGCCGCGCCTGTTCGAGACTCTGGAGGCGGTGGTGCTCGACGAACTGCATGCGCTGCACAATTCCAAGCGCGGCGATTTGCTGGCGCTGGATCTGGCGCGGCTGACGAAACTGGCGCCGGCGCATCGCCGGGTGGGGCTGTCGGCGACCGTCGCCGATCCCGCGCCGCTGCAGCGCTATCTGGTGCCGCAGCCGACGGGTGGAGAGGCGCGGTCGGCCTTGGTGCTGGGCGGCAAGGGCGCGGTGCCGGACGTTTCCATCCTGGCCTCGGAAGAATACGTACCCTGGGCCGGGCATCTGGCGCGCCACGCCATGGGCGACGTGATGGCGGCGATCAAGAGCGCCAAGACGGCGCTGATCTTCGTCAACACGCGCAGCCAGGCGGAACGCACTTTCCAGGATCTGTGGCGGATCAACGAGGAGAACCTCGCCATCGCGCTGCATCACGGCTCGCTGGCGCCGGGCCAGCGGCGCAAGGTGGAAGCGGCGATGGCGTCGGGCAGGTTGCGCGCCGTGGTCTGCACCTCGACGCTGGACCTCGGCATCGACTGGGGCGCGGTCGACAAGGTGATCTGCATCGGCGCGCCCAAAGGCGCCGCGCGGCTGGTGCAGCGCATCGGCCGCGCCAACCATCGCCTCGACGAGCCGAGCCGGGCGCTGCTGGTGCCGGCGAACCGTTTCGAAGTGCTGGAATGCGAGGCGGCGCGCGAAGCGGTGATGGCGGGCGAACTCGACGGCGAGCGCTTGCGCGAAGGCGGGCTCGACGTCTTGGCGCAGCATGTGCTGGGCATGGCGTGCGCCGGGCCGTTCGACGTGGACGATCTGTATGCGGAGGTTATTTCGGCGTCGCCTTATCGCGGGTTGGCGCGCGACGACTTCGATCGCGTCGTGGATTTCGTGGCGACCGGCGGCTATGCGCTGAAGCACTACGACCGCTATGCCAAGCTGCGCAAGACGCCGGAGAGCGCCGCTTCCAAGTCATTATGGCGGCTGGCGCATCCCATGCTGGCGCAGCAATACCGCCTGAACGTCGGCACGATCGTCGAGGAACCGATGGTCGACATCCGTCTGCAATCGAAGGGCAGACCGGTCGGTGCCGGCGGGCGCGTGCTGGGGCAGCTCGAAGAATATTTCGTGGAGCAGCTGTCGCGCGGCGATACGTTTGTGTTTGCCGGCGAGGTGCTGGCGTTCGAAGGCCTGCACGAGGACGCCGCCTTCGTCTCGCGCACCAGCGATCCGCAGGCCTTCGTGCCGTCCTATATGGGGGGGAAGTTTCCGCTCTCGACGTTTTTGGCGCGGCGGGTGCGCGAGATGGTGTCGAAGCCGGAAACCTGGAACCTGCTGCCGGATCCGGTGCACGAATGGCTGCGCATCCAGGAATGGCGCTCGGTGCTGCCGCAGCCGGGGCAGTTGCTGGTCGAGACCTTTCCGCGCGCCACGCGCTTCTATCTCGTCTGCTATCCCTTCGAGGGACGGCTGGCGCATCAGACGCTCGGCATGCTGCTGACGCGGCGGCTGGAGCGCGCGGGGCTGCGGCCGACCGGATTCTCCGCCAACGAATACGCGCTGGCGGTATGGGGCCTGCGCGACATGTCCGGATTGGATTTCGGCAAGCTGTTCGACGAGGACATGCTGGGCGACGATCTGGATGCCTGGCTGGCGGAATCCAATCTCTACAAGCGCACCTTCCGCAATTGCGCGATGATTTCAGGGCTGATCCAGCGCCGGTCACCCGGCAAGGAAAAGACGGGGCGGCAGGTGACCTTCTCCACCGACCTGATCTACGACGTGCTGCGCGAGCACGAACCCGATCACATTCTGCTGCGCGCCACCTATCGGGATGCGGCGACGGGACTGCTCGACATCGCGCGATTGGGCGAGATGCTGACTCGGGTAAAGGGGCGCATCGTCAAGCGGGCGCTCGACCGCGTCTCGCCGCTGGCGGTACCGGCGCTTTTGGAGATCGGACGCGAGATGGTGGCCGGCGCCGGGCACGAAGATATTTTGCGCGAGGCCGAAAAAGCGCTGATCGCGGATGCGATGCGGGTGGAATAATGCCGCATCGCCGGACGCCTTTTCCACCCCGCCGTCCATGGTAGCGTGGACACTTCGGTGCGGTCCTTGTCGCGCAAAGAGGGGGTAACCTTGCTATTTAGATTTGCGAATGCGGGCATCTTCGCAGCGACTGCCCTTCTGCTGGTATTGCCTGCGCTCCGGACGTCCGAAAAACGCCGCTGGGTTTTGTTGCTTGCACTCGTCGTGGCGGCCGATTCTGTCGTCACGAGCTTTGGCGGCCACTGGCAAGTCACCTATTTCGCTTC
>JAGWVX010000230.1 GCA_018970685.1 Alphaproteobacteria bacterium
ACGGCCGCATCCGCTCGCTCGGCTACCGCTTCGGTCCAATCGCCTATTCGCCGGACGCGAATGTGCTGGACGACGCCGCTTTCGCCGCGTTGGAAGGCGTGGAGTGCTGGATCGTCGACGCTTTGCGCTACACGCCGCATCCGACCCATTCGCACGTCGCGCAGACCTTGGAATGGATCGCGCAGGTAAGGCCCAAGCGCGCCATTCTCACCAATCTGCACGTCGATCTGGATTACGAGACCCTGCGGCGCGAGCTGCCGCCGAACGTGGAACCGGCGTTCGACGGCATGGTCGTGGAAGCCAAATTGCCGGAGTAGGGTTTCTCAGGTTTTGTTTGGACCAACATCATTTGTCGCCCCGCCAAGCAGCGCGAAAGCGCTGCGCGAGTCGGGATGAACAAGAAAAGGGTGTCGTTGCTACCGCCCCTGGTGGCGGAAATTCTGCGCCTTGTTGGGCCCGAACTTGCCAGCCTTGCCGGCCATATTCGAGAACGACTTCGCCGGGCTGTCGGTATTCATCTGCTGAAACTGCTTTTGCGCAGCTTCCTTGCGCCGGGCGATCTCCTGCGGCGACAGCGGGCGCTTTTTCTTCGAATCGCTCTTTTTCTTCGAATCACTCATCGTGGCATTACCTTGATTGACCGCACGAAAGATACACCGATGCGGCTGGTTGATACAGCAACCCGATCTCACGGAAAAAGGATAAGCCGGCGCGCGAGGGGGGGCGTCGCGGCCGGCTTATTGGGGTGTCTACAAATCGGGTGATATAAGATATGTGGGCATTCGACCGTGCCGCTTCAAGGGCGCCGCACAAAAAATCTTCGCCTGCGACAAATTCTGAAAAATGCCTTTGATATCACCGGTTAAGTGGCGGCGATGTCGCACGGCACGAAAGATTCTTTGATACGCATTCTCGGAAAAATTATTTTCGCGCGGGCGTCAATAGTCCCACATGCGCGGCGGCGCCGGCGGCTCGTCCGGCACCGGTGGCGGCGTTTGCTTGGGTCGCCGCCGGCCGAGCCCGAGAAAGCGTGCGGCCCAGGCGTCCGGCAGCATTCCGGCCAACACTTTGCTGCCGTCGAGCGGCGGGATCGGGATCAGATTGAAGACGCCCAGCACCAGATTGAGCCACAGCGAAGCCCCCAGAGCGTCCACCAACCATTGCGGCCCGTTAAGGCCGATGGTGACGGCGCCAGCCGCTACGGAAGCCAGCGCCAAGACGAAATTCGCGCCGGGACCGGCCGCGGCCACAAACATCATGTCGCGTTTGACGTTGCGCAACCGTGCGTAATTAACCGGCACCGGCTTGGCCCAGCCGAACAGGAACGGCGCGTGGACGGCGAATAGCAATCCCGGCAGCAGGATCGTGCCGATAAGATCGATGTGCTTGAGTGGATTGAAGGACACGCGGCCAAGATTCTTGGCGGTGTCGTCGCCGCAGAGATGCGCCATATAGGCGTGCGAGGCTTCGTGGAAGGTGATCGCCATCAGCGCCACGACGAGGAAGGAAACGACGGCCAGGATTTCGGGCTGGGTCATGGACGGTAGATAAGCTTTCGGCGGCTGATTTTACAGGGCGGCGGAGATTGGGGAGCATTGATAGAGGTTCAATCCGTTTGGCATGTGTCACGTATAATATCGCCTACTAATTTCCCATAATATATCTTATACGAAATATTGATGGATGTCGGCGGACGCTGACCCTGGCAAAATGCGCTTGACCCTGCCCCTGGGACCGGCCTCAGACGATCTCGGGTCGATGACAAGAAGATCGCCGTGACGGATGCTTTCCTCAGTCCCGCAGAAGCCGCCCGACGTCTGGGCGTCAGCGCCAAGGCGCTGCGCCTCTACGAACGGCACGGCCTAGTGACGCCGCTGCGCACCGAGGCCGGATGGCGCACCTATGGACCCGACCAGATCGCGCGGCTCCACCAGGTGCTGGCGCTTAAACGGCTCGGCCTGCCCCTGGCGCGTATCGCGGCGCTGCTGGCGGGCCGTCTGGCGTCGCTGGGCGCGCTGCTGGAGCTTCAGGAACAGACCTTGGACCAGGAACGCGGCCGCGTGGCTCACGCGCTGGTGCTGGTGCGCGCGGCCCGGGCCAAGTTGGCGCATGGCGAAACGCTGTCGATCGACGATCTCGCAACCCTGACCACGGAGACGACGATGACAACCAAGGCCACAGACGAAGAAATGAAAGCGATTTTCGAGCCAATTTCGGCGAAATACTTCACGCCCGAAGAACGCGCCGAGCTCAGCAAACGCAAATACGACCAAGCCGACGTGTCGCGGCGCTGGGACACCTTAATTGCTGACGTCAAGGCGTTGATGACCAACGGCAATCCTGAATCGCCAGAGGCCATCGATGCGGCCCGCCGCTGGAAAGCCCTGGTGGAGGAATTCACCGGCGGCGATCAGGCCGTAGCCAACAAAGTGCGCGCCGTCTGGAACGACGCCATGGCCGATCCGAAGGCGGCGCCGAAACTGCCGGTCACCCCGGAGATGCTTGCGTTTGTCGGCAAAGCAACAGCGAAGCTGAAAGACAGCGAAGCTGAAAGACAGCGAATAGCGACGTCGCGCGTAGCGAATAGGGCCCCCTATTCCCTATTCGCCGCGCGACCTGTTCAATCCTGGAATGACGAATCCTTCTAGAGACATCGAATCGCTTCTTGAGATCATGCGGCGGCTGCGCGCTAGCTGTCCGTGGGACCGCGAGCAGACCTTCGCCACCATTGCGCCCTACACCATCGAGGAAGCCTATGAGGTGGCGGGCGCCATCGAGGATGAGAACTGGACCCATCTGAAGGACGAGCTGGGCGACCTGCTGTTCCAAGTGGTATTCCACGCCCGCATGGCCGAGGAATGCGGGCTGTTCGATTTCGGCGGCGTGGTGGAAGCCGTGACAGGGAAGATGATCGCGCGGCATCCCCATGTGTTCGGCGACAAGATGACACCGGAGAGCGCGGCCGCGCAGACCGTGGCCTGGGAGGAGCACAAACGGGCCGAACGTGCGGCGCGGCTGGGCGGTATTCTGGACGACGTGCCGCGCGCCCTGCCCGCGCTGCTGCGCGCCGAGAAGCTTCAGAAGCGAGCCGGAAGTGTTGGATTCGACTGGGAAAGCGCGCCAAAGGTCGTGGAGAAAATCGCCGAGGAAGCCGGCGAGATCGTCGAGGCGCAGGCCGCGGGCGCCTCGCGGGAGAAGTTGGAGGAGGAGGTCGGCGACCTGCTGTTCGCGGTGGCCAATCTGGCCCGCCATCTGAAAGTCGATCCGGAGAACGCTCTGCGGGCTGCCAATGCCAAATTCATCCGCCGCTTCCGAGCGATCGAGGCCGGCCTTGCGGCACAGGGTAAGAAGCCACACGAGGCGACGCTGGATGAGATGGAAGCGCTGTGGGTGGCGGCGAAGAAGGCGGAGTAGTTCGCGCTCCCTCGGTGTCCTGGCCTGCGACTGCCGGCTACCCAGTTGAAATCTGTCGAAATTACTAAAGACACGCGCGGCAATTGCCGTGAACGGCGTGCCGCCATCGCCTGGGCGGCCCGCAGTCGCGGGCCGTGACAAGGAGTTTTTGGTACGCAGAAAACCCACACACCCACAGCCGAATGATTCACATAAAAATCAGGCCATAACATCCTGATTCACAGATAATTTCCCAGAGAAGCGGTGGCCGAGTTTCTCGACTTCCTGTGGATTGGCGCTGAGGGTGAGAACGATGCCATTGCCGCCGTTGTCGTCGCGCGTCAGCACGCGGGCGTGGCGATAGACCCAGGCCAGCCCCTCGCCGTCCGACGGCTCTAATGCCAGGCGCAGCACGATGTTGCCACCTGTCACCATGTCCTCGAAACGCTGCAAGAGCAGGCTCAGACCCTCGCCAGTCAAGGCGGAGACGGCCGCAGGTGTATTGGGCCGCGCGGTGGCTCGCGCCTGCAGCCCGGCGCGAACGCTCTCGTCCAGGACGTCAATCTTGTTGAGGATTTCGATGAAGGGCCGGTCGCGCCCCGGCTCTACGCCCAGCTCCGCCAGCACTTTCAGGACATCGGCCTTCTGGGCCTCGGTCTCGAGATGCGCGGCGTCGCAGACATGGGCGATCAGGTCAGCCTCCAGCACCTCTTCCAGCGTGGCGCGGAAGGCGGCGACCAGCTCGTGCGGCAGATCGGCGATGAACCCGACGGTGTCGGAAAGCACCACCTTCGTGCCGCCCGGCAGCTTCAGGCCGCGCATGGTGGGATCGAGGGTGGCGAACAGGACGTCTTTGGCCAGCACGCCGGCGGACGTCAGCTTGTTGAACAGCGTCGATTTGCCGGCGTTGGTGTAGCCGACCAGCGCGATCACGGGGAACGGTACGCGCTTGCGGGCACGGCGTTGGAGGCCGCGGGTCCGTTTCACCCCTTCCAACTCGCGCCTGATCTTCGCCAGCCGCTCGCCGATCAAACGGCGGTCGGTCTCGATCTGGGTTTCACCAGGACCACCCAAGAAGCCGAAGCCGCCGCGCTGACGTTCCAAGTGGGTCCAGGACCGCACCAGGCGGCTGCGCTGCCAGGTGAGATGGGCCAACTCCACCTGCAACCGGCCTTCCCGGGTTCGCGCCCGCTCGCCGAATATCTCCAAGATGAGCGCCGTGCGGTCCAATACCTTGGACTTCCATTCGCGTTCCAGATTGCGCTGCTGGACCGGCGAAAGTTGCGCATTGACGATCACCACTTCGGGTTCGAGGGCGCGCGCCTGGGCGGCGATCTCTTCCACCTTGCCGCTGCCGATTAGCGTCGCCGGAACCGCGCGCGACAAGGGCACAATATGCTCGCCGACGACATCGAGGCCGATCGCCGCGGTCAGACCGACGGCTTCGGCCAAACGCGCATGCGCGTCACGGTCAAGGTTGTCGATGGCCTTGCGCGACTTCGGTTCGACATGCACGACGAGCGCGGTGCGCCGTCCCGCATCAAAATCGTGCCCGTTCTTCAAGCTTATGCGTTTTCGAGAGCCACTTCCTGCTCCTGGAGCTGGATCGGCCCCATCGGCATGACGGTCGAGATCGC
>JAGWVX010000231.1 GCA_018970685.1 Alphaproteobacteria bacterium
TACGTCGAGGCACAGGCGCTGCTGGTCCATTACGGCGCCGTCGCGGGATGCAGCGCGCAGGACGGGATCAGCGGCGACACCTTCGATATCCGCGCCCGACAGACGATCGTGGCGGCCGGCCCGTGGACGGACCTGTTTCTCGAGAAGGCCCTGCACAAGCCGCCGGCGTGCAAGCTGAAGCGCTCGAAAGGCATCCACATCGTCGTTCCGTCCCGGACGGCACGCCATGCATTGACGGTGGCGGCCGCCGACACGCATTTCTTCGTATTGCCCTGGCGCGGCCACACGATTCTGGGCACGACCGACACGGCCTTCACCGGGGACCCCGACGCCGCAGGCGTCCGCGAGCCGGATATCGCGCAGTTCTTCGACTTCATGAACCGCCATTTGCCGACCATGGCCTTGCGGCGTTCGGAGGTCGAACACTTCTACGCCGGGTTGCGGCCGCTAGTGGATGACGGCTCGAAGGACACCTATGGCGCCAGCCGGCGCGCCGAGATCGTCGATCATGTCCAGACAGACAACCTTGCGGGGCTGGTGTCGGTCATCGGCGGGAAATGGACGACATCGCGGGAACTCGCCGAACAGGTGACAGACCGCATTCTGCCGAAGCTGGGGAAATCTCATCGTCCCTGCACCACAGCGGCCGCCAGGATGCCGGGCGGGGAGATCGACGACTTCCTCGCGTTCGAGCGCAGTGTGGCGCAGGAATATCCGGAGCTGCAGAACATCGGTCACCTGGTCCGTCAGTACGGGCGGGCCCTTCCAGCGGTTCTGCGTCAGGGCGCGGAGCGGCCCGGTCTGCTGCAACCGATCGCGACGACGGGCGACATCGGGGCACAGGTCATTCACGCGGTGCAGGAAGAGATGGCGCAGACCCTGGAGGACGTCATCCTGCGGCGCACCGGAATAGGACAGCTCGGCGCCCCAAGCCCGGCCGAACTCGAGACCGTGTCGCGGCTGATGGCCCAGCAGCTCGACTGGAACGAGGCGCGCCGCCAAGCCGAAATCGAGGCTTCGCGCGGGGTCTATCGGACAGCGGACGGCCCAGGTTGACCACCTGCGGCGCTGACCATATGGTCCGCCCCTCTTGGCCGAGCCCGTAGCTCAGGGGTAGAGCATCTGACTTTTAATCAGAGGGTCGACGGTTCGATCCCGTCCGGGCTCACCAATAAAATCAAGGTTATGTAGAATCCGCAAACTCGGTGCGTCGGCGCGCAAGTGCATCACGGCCACGGCGCCGCTTCCGGGCGGCGGTATCCGTTGCTTCGAAGACTTCATGGTAGTGAAGTGGGCGGCGCTACCGCAATTGTCGGGCATCGCACACTTGTTGCGAACCTACGGGACGCGGATTACGGCGGTTCTCGATTCAGCTAAAGGCGATCCGTCGCTGCCGTGAGCATTAGGCCAAACGGGTGACATCGTGGCTCAGGTACTGTTTGCAATTTGCGAGGAAATGGCCGTCACACTGAACGACGTCGTCGCCAGGCGCACTAGCCCGTCTAATTCACGGTGCTGATGGAATTTGGTGACGGATGTAGCGGGAAGCCGCGATTCACCGCATGATTCTGGTGCTGAAGTAGCCTCAAACCGGCGAACGGGAGCGCCACATCCGTCATGCGGGACGATACAGACTTACCCTTCGATCTTCCAGCGGTTGGGCGCAAGAAGGTGAGCGCGGCATTCGCTGGGGGATGGCTGTCGTCGGACGGCGGGGTCCTGCTGCTGCGCGGGGTTGAACGACGGCTCGGGCTGGCGAAACGGTTGGCGAAGTGCTTGAAGGATCGTCGCAGCCCGGGCAGCGTCACCCATCCGCTGGAAGAGATGCTTCGGCTTCGGATGTTTGCGATTGCGGCGGGCTACGCGGATGCCAACGACTGCACGGCGCTACGGAACGACCCGGTGTTCAAGATGGCGGTGGGCCATGCCCCGCAGAGTGGCGAACCACTGTGCTCGCAGCCGACGTTGTCGCGGCTGGAGAATGCGCCTTCGAAGGGCGAGATCGCGCGCATGATGGCGACGATGGTCAATCTGTTCTGCCAGAGTTTCCGACACGCACCGGCTTCAATCATGCTCGACATCGACGACACCTTCGACGCGGTGCACGGCGGCCAGCAGCTGTCGCTGTTCAACACCCATTACGACGAACGCTGTTTTTTGCCGATCCACATCTACGAGGCCGGGTCCGGCAAACCGGTTGCCGTCATCCTGCGGCCGGGCGAGACGCCCGACGGCATCGAGGTGCGCACCGTCGTCAAGCATGTCACCCGGCGCATCCGTGGGCACTGGCCCAGGGCCCGCATCTGCGACGCAACGATGCCGCGCGCGCTCTGCGTCAAATCACACCGCTACCGCCGAAAATTGGTCATCTCCACGAATAAGCCGGGCTAGCATCGGTCAGTTAAGCCTGCAGCCCATCGGCGGGCTCGAGGAAACTCGGTTATCGCTGCAAACGAGCTCAACTGGGACGAGGCAAGAAGATCGCAGGAATTGAGGAGGGCGCGACTGCAATTTCGCACAGTGGCTGGCACATAACCGTTCGTGTTTCGCGCCGGTGCGTTCACCAACGGGTCCCCAGACTCTGCGGTGCATTGCATTTATTGGCCGCAGTGGCTATGGGGGAGTTGCAGTCTCTGATATGCTCCGAATAATATCGGTTACAAGACTTTCATTTCTTCGCATCTAGGTGGTCAAATGCCGGTTCTGGGCGGCGCGGTTGGTTGCGCTGGGGGTTGCGGAGGGGCACAATGATTCCGCTGGCACGCCGGTCCGTCGGTGATCCGTCGCTACAACGCCCCGATTGGACCAAGGGCGATGTGCGCGATCCAGCGCTGCTTTGGCTGGACAAGAACGAGAACCGCGATCCTGCGCAGCTGGCGTTGGTGGCCCGCGTGGTGAGCGAACTCGCCCCGGTGTTCCTCTCCACTTACCCGCATAGCGCTCAGCTTTATGCTAAACTCGGCAAAATGTGCGGTGTTGATCCTCATTGCGTCGTCATCGCAGCAGGCTCAGATGGCGTGATCCGCAGCGTGTTCGAGGCGTATGTGTCGCCCGGCGACACGGTGATCATCACTGCCCCCTCCTTCGCGATGTATTCCGTGTACAGCCTGATGTATGGCGCACGTATGGTGGGGCTTGAGTATCAGCCGTCCGACGGGGGGCCGATGCTTCGCAGCGCTGACGTAATTGCTGCGATTCGCAGGGAACTGCCACGCGTCGTATGCCTGCCTAATCCTGACAGCCCGTGTGGAACAGTTTTTCCGGAAGACGAGCTACGCTCCATCATCGCCTCGGCGGGAGATGTGGGTGCGCTCATCTTGATCGACGAAGCGTATTATCCGTTTCATGACAAGACGGTGGTGCCCTGGATCACGGAGTATCCGCATCTCGCGGTGGCGCGTACAGCGGCGAAGGCGTGGGGCATGTCGGGTTTAAGGATTGGATGGGGAATTTCTTCGCCTGCAGTGACTGCCATGATGCACAAGGTACGTCCGATGTACGAATGCAGCACTATAGCCATGGCTGCACTTGAAGTGATGATCGATCACGAAGACACTTCGCGCGCCTCCGTCGCACGACTGGAGGCTGGCAAGAAGGTGTTCCTGGATGCGATGGAGGAACTGGGCTTGCGAGTCTTGCGTGGCAAGGGAAACTTCATGCATGTCGCCTTCGGTGCGCATGCAGAGGCCGTGCACACTCGCCTCTCGACACTCTGCTATTATCGACGGGACTTTAAGGAGCCCTGTCTCAAGGGGTTCAGCCGCTTCTCTTCAACAACGGCCGAGCTGTTCCAGCCTATTATAAAAGCCATAAGTGAAGTGGTCAGGACTTAGTGTCATGCCTGAAAAGAAAACCGTTAATGTCGCTGTGATCGGCTGCGGCCGGGTAGTTGGCCATCACCTGCGTTCGATCGACCAAGTCGAGGGCGGCAGAATCATCGCGGTTTGCGACATCGTTCCCGAACGTGCGGAAGCTTACGCTAAGCAATACGATGTTGCGGCCTTCACCAACTACCATGAGATGATCCGCACGATTCCGGAAATCGATGTGGTGGCCATTGTGACACCATCGGGAATGCATGCTGAGCACGCTCTCGACGTGATGCGCCATTACGGGAAGCATATTCTTGTCGAAAAGCCGACATTCATGCACACCAAGCAGCTTTTCGAAGCCTATGATTTCGCGGAGGCAAACGGGCTGCGCATTTATCCGGTGTTCCAGAACCGCCACAACAAGGCGGTACAGCGCGTCAAGCAGGCGATCGACGGCGGCGAACTGGGTGACATCCGCATCATGGCCGTTCGCGTGCGCTGGTGCCGGCCGACACGGTACTACAACTTGGCGCCTTGGCGAGGCACGTACTCGCACGATGGCGGCGCGCTCTCCAATCAGGGAATCCACCATATAGACCTGCTTCGCTACCTGGGTGGTGAAGTTCAGGAGCTCTCAGCCGTGTTGCGTACACTAGGCGCTGAGATCGAAGTGGAGGACGCAGCGGTTGCCACGCTGAAATATGCGTCAAACGCCCTCGGCGTCGTGGAAGTCACCACCGCAGCGCGGCCGGACGACTTCGAGGCGTCGCTGTCGATTGTGGGTGGTAAGGGGCTCGCGCAGCTTGGTGGTTTGGCGGTAAACGAGCTTCAAGTGTTCACGCCAGATCCTGCCGCCTGCGCGCAAGCAAGCGAACGGATTCCGGATGCATACGGCTTCGGCCACATCACGGTCTATCGCAATCTGGTGGCGGACATGCGCGGCGAACGGCCATTCCCGGTGGATCGCCAGGATTGTCTGAATACGCTCAATCTGCTGCATGCGTTCTATCGCTCGGACGAGATTAACGGATGGGTGAATGTGTGGGCGGGACGTCCGTCCAACCGTTTGGGGCGCCCAAACGCCAAAATCTCGAACCTTTATCGCACGCCGGCGCCGGAATCTTCGGCATCGTAAGGCTGGGACATCATGGACACGCGCTTGCGCGTAGCTATCGCTGGATATGGTATCGTCGGCAAAAGGCGCCGGCAGTTCATC
>JAGWVX010000232.1 GCA_018970685.1 Alphaproteobacteria bacterium
TAAGAGCTTATAGCAAATAGGCAAGGAAGGAATAAGGCTGCAAAAGAATTTGATCGGCGAGCTAAAGCGTGGACCGTAAACCCCTGACGTAATCAAGGGCTTCCTGAGCTTTGGTCCGCTCATTGTCGCTCTTTGCCAATGCCACGTCTTCTTCAGCGTTTTTAATCCGCAGATCGAGCGCGGCGGCATCAAGTTCGGCGACTGGTACGGCTTCCTCCGCAAGGACTGTCAACTTGCCGGGCGAAATCTCCACAAAACCGCCGGTCACATAGAACCGCTCGTCACCGTTGGTCCCGCCTTTAACATCGATCACGCCGGGGCGCAGTGTAGAAATAAGCGGCATGTGGCCGACCATCACGCCCATGTCGCCGTCCGCGCCGGGCACTGTGATTATTTCCGCTTCACCGGAGAGAAGCAGCCGTTCCGGCGAGACGAGGTCGAAGGCGATTTTTTCCGTCATTCGCTATGCCGCTTCCGCGGCCAGTTTCTGCGCCTTGGCCACCGCATCTTCAATAGTGCCGACCATGTAGAATGCCGCCTCCGGCAGGTGGTCGTATTCGCCGTTCACCACTGCCTTGAAGCTGCGGATTGTGTCCTTCAGGTCCACGAACAGGCCCGGAAAACCGGTAAAGACTTCGGCGACGTGGAACGGCTGCGATAGGAAGCGCTCGAGCTTGCGGGCGCGCGCCACCGTGATCTTGTCTTCTTCCGACAATTCATCCATGCCGAGGATGGCGATGATGTCTTGCAGGCTCTTGTAACGCTGCAGCGTTTCCTGCACTTGGCGGGCAACGTCGTAATGTTCCTGACCGACGACGCGGGCATCGAGAATGCGCGAGGTCGAGTCCAACGGGTCCACGGCCGGGTAGATGCCCTTTTCCGCGATCTGGCGCGATAACACCGTGGTGGCGTCCAAATGTGCAAACGATGTGGCCGGCGCAGGATCGGTCAAATCGTCGGCCGGCACATAAATGGCCTGCACCGAAGTGATCGAGCCCTTCGTTGTCGTGGTGATGCGTTCCTGAAGTTCGCCCATGTCGGTAGCCAGTGTCGGTTGGTAGCCCACAGCGGAAGGAATGCGGCCAAGCAGAGCGGACACTTCCGAACCGGCCTGGGTGAATCGGAAGATATTGTCTACGAAAAACAACACGTCCATGCCCTGGTCGCGGAAATATTCCGCGACAGTCAGGCCCGTGAGGCCAACGCGCGCGCGCGCGCCCGGCGGTTCGTTCATTTGGCCGAACACCAGAGAGCACTTCGAGCCCTCGGTCGAACCCTTACGCGGGTCCTTATTCACGCCGGACTCGATCATCTCGTGGTAGAGGTCGTTGCCTTCGCGGGTGCGCTCACCGACGCCGGCGAACACGGAATAGCCGCCGTGCTTTTTTGCGATGTTGTTGATGAGTTCCTGGATGATCACAGTTTTGCCGACACCGGCGCCGCCAAACAGACCGATCTTGCCGCCGCGCGCATAGGGGGCCAGCAGATCGATCACCTTGATTCCGGTGACGAGCACTTGCGTTTCCGTCGATTGCTCGGTGAAGGCGGGCGCTTCAGCGTGGATCGGCCGTTTGGATGTCGCCTGTATCGGTCCGGCATCATCCACCGGCTCGCCGATGACGTTCATGATCCGGCCGAGCGTGCCTTCGCCGACAGGAACCGCGATGGCCAAGCCAGTATCTGTGACCTGTTGGCCCCGGACTAAGCCATCGGTCGTGTCCATGGCGACGGTGCGCACGGTAGATTCGCCGAGATGTTGCGCTACTTCGAGCACAAGCCGATGGCCGTTGTTGTCGGTCTCCAGCGCATTCATGATTTCCGGTAGATGGCCTACGAACTGAACGTCTACCACCGCACCCGTGACCTGCGTCACGCGACCCATCTTATTGCTGCTCGTCATGGCATTCATCGCATTACTTCCTTCGAACTGGATCAGACGACGGTGAGCGTAACTGGCACATTGCCGCGTGTCGCTCTGGAGTAGGGGCAGATCTGATGGGACTCCGCGAGCAACGCTTCGACCTTCGCCTTATCGGCGCCGGGAACATGAAGCGTGATATCGACCTTGAGTGCGAAACTGATCTCGTCCTTATCGAGCGTCACCTGCACGCCGACTTCGGCCTGGGCCGGATCGATGCCGTGCTTGCGCCCAAGGGCGATGACTGCCTGGTTGAAACAGGCCGAATAGCCGATCGCAAATAGCTGCTCGGGGTTGTGACCGTCGCCGGCCCCGCCAAGTTCTTTCGGAAACGACATGGATAGCGCCAAAGCGCCGGCCTCCAAATGGGCTCGGCCCTGGCGGCCGCCCTTGCTAGTCGCTTTCGTTACATAAGCCATTATCGATCCTCCGGGTTCACAGCGCTTCCGCGCCGGAGATAATTTCGATCAGTTCTTTGGTGATCTGCGCTTGCCTGGTGCGGTTATAAACAAGGGTCAGCTTGTCGATCACGTCGCCCGCGTTGCGCGTCGCGCCATCCATTGCCGTCATCTTCGCGCCGAACTCGCCGGCGACGTTTTCCAGCAGAGCGTGGAAAACCTGTACACTCACGTTGCGCGGCAATAGGTCTGCGAGGATTTCCGTTTCGTCGGGCTCGTATTCGTAGACGATGCCGTCCGCCTTGGTTCTTGACTGTTCAACGGGCGCAGGAATCAACTGTTGCGCAGACGGGATCTGGCTGATGATCGATTTGAAGCGGGAATAGATGATTGTCGCTACGTCGAAGGCACCTTCGTCAAACATCTGCAAGACGCGCCTGCCGATGGTCTGCGCATTGACGAAACCGATGCGCTTAACTGCGGTAAATTCGATCGTATCAACGATCAAATGGCCATACTGACGTTTCAGCTGGTCGCGTCCTTTGCGCCCGACGCACAGAATCAATACGTTCTTGCCGCTGGCCGTCAGTTCTTCGATCTTCAGCTTCGCAAGTCGCACAATATTTGTGTTGAACCCGCCGCAGAGCCCACGGTCAGCCGTCGCCACGATCAGAAGATGCGTATCATCCTTACCCGTGCCGCGCAGCAGCTTGGGTACGCCAGGATTATCCCTTAGCCCGCCCGCCAAGCTGGCGATCACCGCCTCCATTTTTTCGGCATAAGGGCGCGCGGCCATCGCGGCATCCAGCGCGCGGCGGAACTTCGAGGCCGCCACCATCTGCTGAGCCTTTGTGATCTTGCGCGTCGCCTTGACTGAGGCGATGCGATTGCGGAGAGACTTCAGACTCGCCATTACGCGAAGGCTTTCACAAATTCGTCCAGAATTGTCTTCAGTTTGGTCTCAAGTTCCGGTGTCAGCACATTGCCCGTGCGGATGGCATCAAGTACGTCCTTGTGCTTGGTCCGCATCAGCTGCAATAGGCCGAACTCAAAACGCCCGACGTTGGCAACGGTCAGTTTGTCGAGATAACCGCGCATACCGGCGAACAGCGAGATCACCTGTTCTTCTACAGGCATCGGTGTGAATTGCGGCTGCTTCAGCAACTCCGTGAGACGGGCGCCACGATTGAGCAGGCGTTGCGTCGACGCATCGAGGTCGGAACCAAACTGTGCGAATGCGGCCATTTCGCGGTATTGCGCCAAGTCGAGTTTGATGGAACCAGCAACCTGTTTCATCGCCTTGACCTGCGCGCTCGAACCGACGCGGCTGACCGAAATGCCGACGTTCACGGCAGGCCGAATTCCCTGATAGAACAATTCGGTTTCAAGGAATATCTGGCCGTCGGTGATCGAGATTACGTTGGTTGGGATATAGGCGGAGACGTCGTTGGCTTGCGTCTCGATGACCGGCAGGGCGGTCAGCGAACCGCTACCGAAATCGGGGTTCAACTTTGCGGCGCGCTCCAGCAAGCGGGAATGTAGGTAGAATACATCGCCCGGATAGGCTTCGCGACCTGGAGGGCGGCGTAGCAGTAGCGACATTTGACGATAAGCGACAGCCTGCTTCGAGAGATCATCATAGATGATCAGGGCGTGCATGCCATTGTCGCGAAACCACTCGCCCATTGCGCAACCGGCAAAAGGAGCCAGGAACTGAAGCGGAGCTGGCTCGGACGCTGTCGCGGCGACAACCGTCGTGTATTCCATGGCGCCGGCGTCTTCGAGCGTCTTGACGATTTGCGCGACGGTCGAGCGTTTCTGGCCAACTGCGACATAGATGCAATAAAGCTTCTTCTTCTCGTCGTCGCTGCGGTTGATGTTCTTCTGGTTGATAATTGTGTCGACGATAATGGCAGTCTTGCCGGTCTGGCGATCGCCGATGATCAGTTCGCGTTGACCACGGCCGATTGGAATCAACGCGTCGATGGCCTTGATGCCGGTTTGCATCGGCTCGTTCACGGAGCGGCGCGGAATGATGCCGGGCGCCTTGACATCTACGCGACGGCGCTCCGCGACGTTGGTGAGTTCACCCTTGCCGTCGATAGGTTGGCCCAACGGATCAACGACACGGCCGAGCAACCCCTTGCCGACCGGCACATCGACGATGGCGCCGGTGCGTTTGCAGATCTCGCCTTCACCGATACTGACGTCGGACCCGAAGATCACCACGCCGACATTATCGGTCTCAAGGTTCAACGCCATGCCCTTGATGCCGCCGGGAAACTCAACCATCTCGCCGGCCTGGACATTGTCGAGGCCGTAGACGCGCGCAATTCCGTCGCCGACGCTCAGCACCTGGCCGACTTCGCTCACTTCCGCTTCGGCGCCGAAATTTTGGATCTCGCGTTTCAAAATGGCGGAGATTTCGGCGGGCTGGATATTCATGTCGTCACTTCCTTCGTTCCATCACGTTCAGCCATCCTGCAAGGCAGGCTTGACGCTTAAAGCAATCTATCGTGCGGCCAAGCGGCGGTTGCATGACCTACGAATTTATCCGCCCCTCATCGCCGCGCGCACGCCATTTAGCTTGGTGCGCAGCGTCGAATCGATCATACGCGAGCCCACCTTCACCACGAGGCCTCCGAGAAGCATTGGATCAACGCGTGTCGACAACCGTGGCTCACGGCCAAGTTTGGACCTGAGGACGCGCT
>JAGWVX010000233.1 GCA_018970685.1 Alphaproteobacteria bacterium
GCCGCCGACATCACCCTGCTGCATTGCGTCTCCGCCTATCCGGCCCCCGTGGCGGAAGCGAATCTCTCGGCCATCGCCGCCATCCGCAAAACCACGGGATGCAAGGTCGGCTGGTCCGATCACACGCGCAGCCCGGCGGTCGTCGAACGCGCCGTGCACCATTGGAATGCGAGCGTGGTGGAATTCCATCTCGATCTCGACGGCAAGGGCGCCGAATACGCGTCCGGCCATTGCTGGCTGCCGGAGGAAATCGCGCCGGTCATCGCCCGGGTCCGTGAATCGTTCTTGGCCGACGGCGCCGGCTTCAAGGAACCGCAGCCGTCCGAACGCGCCGATCGCGACTGGCGGGCCGATCCGACGGACGGCATGCGCCCTCTGCGCCATATCCGTCCCGTCTGGGAAGGCGCGGCATGAACCGCCCCCCTCGCATCGTCGCGGTGATCCAGGCGCGCATGGGCTCGACGCGCCTGCCCGGCAAGGTGCTCAAGCCGATCGCCGGCAAGCCGCTGTTGTGGCACATCGTCCATCGCTTGAAGAAATCGCGGCTGATCGGCGAGGTCGCCGTCGCCACCAGCGCCAATCCGCTGGACGACGCCATCGTCGAATTCGGCAGGCACAACGGCGTGCGCGTGGTGCGCGGACCGGAAGATAATGTGCTGGCGCGTTTTGCCTGCGCCGCCGAATTGCTCGACGCCGATATCGTCGTCCGCGTCTCGTCGGACGCGCCTTTCGTCGATGCGGATTTCATCGATCATCTGCTGACGGCGATGATCGAACAGGACGGCGATTATGTGCTGCTCGAAGAAGACGCCACCACGGCGCATGAAGGCGTCGATCCGATGTCGCGCCGCGCGCTGGACAAGCTGATGATGGACGCCTCCGGCGATCCCGTCGCCCGCGAACACGTCACCGGTTATTTCAAGCTGCATCCCGATTTCGTGAAGATCGCCCGCGCCAAGCCCTATCCCAAATTGGCGCGCGCCGCCGGCCGGTTGACCGTCGATACGCCCGACGATCTCGCCTTCGTCGAAGCGGTGCATGCGCGGCTCGACGCCAAGGCCGGCGAGGCCTCGCTGGGGGATCTCCTCATGCTGCTCGAACACGAACCGTCGTTGCGCCAGATCAACGCCCATGTCCGGCAGAAGGAGATCGCGCCGCAAGGCGGGCTGGCGCTGATCCGTTGCGACGGCGGCGGCGGTTACGGCTTCGGCCACGTCAAGCGCATGATCGCCCTGGCGCGCGCCTTGCGCGACCGCGAGGGCATCGGCGCGCATTTCGCCGTCAACGGCAGCGAAGACGCCTTGGCGCCGATCCGCCAGGCCGGCTTTCGCGCCGCGTTGCTTTCGGGACCGACCGCATCTCTGTCCGGCGTCGTGCCGCATGCCGATCTCTGCATCGTCGATTGCCGCGACGGGCCGTCGCGCGAACGGCTGGCGGACGAGATCAAGGATATTCCGGTCGCCGCCGTCGTCGACGACGCGTCGGAGCGGCGGCTGGCCGCCGACCTCGCTTATTATCCGCCGGTGCCGCAGGTCGAGGACCTCGACTGGCGGGATTCGCATTGCGCGGTGCGGGTCGGATGGGAATGGGCCTTGCTCGGCCTACCGCCGGCGGCGCCGCGCGCCCGTCCCGTGTCGCCGCGCCCGACCTTGCTGGTCACCATGGGCGGCAGCGATCCTTGGGGCTTCACCTTGCGCGCCGCCCAGGCGCTGGCGAATCTCGAACCCGTGTTCCGCGCCCGTTTCGTGATCGGACCGGGTTTCGAGAATCGCAACGCCACGGCGCGGGCGATCGTCGCGCTCAAATCGAATTTCGAAACCATCGAAGGCGCCGACAGTCTGGCGACGGAATATGCCTCGTGCGATCTGGCGCTGGCGGCTTTCGGGGTGACGGCTTACGAACTCGCCGCCTTCGGCGTGCCGGCGATCTACATGTGCGCCACCGACGATCACGCGCTGTCGGCCTCCGCCTTCGAACATGCCGGCATGGGCGTGTCGCTGGGCGTCGCCTCGCAGGCGACGGACCGTGCCGTCGCGCAGGCGGTGTGGAATCTGCTCAACGATCGCGAACGCCGCCGCGACATGCGCTCGGCCGGTCTGATGACCATCGACGGCAACGCCGCGGCGCGCATCGCCCGCGATCTTGCCGCCGCGCTCGCCGCCAAGCGAAGCGCTAAGACGATGCAGGCTGCAGTTTAAGTCTCGTCTGCGCGAAAACCTCCGCCCAGTTGCCGCGCACCCCCGGCATCATGCACCGCGCCGCCGGCGCGAAGGGTTCGTAGCTTTCGCCGAAACTCGTCCAGCTGGTGTCGTAGAGAATTTTGTAAGTCGCAACGCCGGTCGCGGCCGCCAGCCACGACGCCGCCGTCGGCGCGCTCACCATCGCGTCGAGCGCCGACAGCAGCGCGGCAGTGCGGTCGAGTTCGTTCTTCTGGTCGATGTCGCGCGGCGCCGCGATCTCGCGTCCGCTCAGCGCGGACAGTGCGGCGATCTCCTCCGCCGTGGCGTCGTATTGCGCGCAGACCGGCGTTCCCGGCAGCTCGCGGATGAACGCCGCCCAAATCTCCAGCGACGCGTATTGCAGCGCGCGATGTCCGCCCGTAAGACCGCTGCGCCAGCACAATCCGGTCAGCGGCCGCGGCAGCGCGGCGAAGGTGGCGCGCCAGCGCGCCGTTTCCGCCGCATCGGGGCGCAGGAATGCGTTGGGCGCGGGAAAATCGGCGATGTCGTTGCGCAGCACGCGCGGCAAGGATCCCATCTCGATGAAAGCATTGGCGCCGCCGGCCGCCTTCAACCAGCCATAGCGCGTCCGCGTCACGCCCTCGCGTCCCTCGATATCCCAGCTTCGCACCGTCGCGTGCGGGAAGGACCGCGCGAACAGCGCGTCGAGCCGCGGTTCGCATTCCACGATCACGCTGCCGCCATCCGCCGCCGCGCGCGCCGCCAAATCGGGTATCGGGCTCGCGAACATGATCTGATCGCCGACGCCTTGCTCGGCCGTCACCAAGAGGCGCGTGCGCCGCAAAGTTCCGCCGCTCCAGCGCGGCAGGCCGTGATCGGCGACGGGAACTTTCCCCTTCAGTTTCAGACGCGCCGCATAATCGCGCCAGCCCTGTTTGAGATTGCCCTGCAGAAAATGAAGCACCGCCCGGTTCGTCTTCGCTTGCGCATTGTCCGGCTCCGCCTTCAGCGCCCGGTCGTACAGCGCCATCGCCGCGTCGTGCTCGCCGTCGTCGGCCAAGAGATCGGCGAGGTTGCCCAGCGCCGCGGCGTAGTTCGGCCGGCGCGCGACGGCTTCGCGGTAATGGGCTTTGGCTTGCGCCGCATCGCCCATCTCGCGATAGGCGGAACCGAGCGTCAGCCACAATTCCGGCGCCTTGGGGTTTCGCGCCAGCGCCGGTTTGAGCAGCGCCTCGGCGGCTTCGAACTGTCCTTGCGCGCGCAGCAGATTGGCGAGATTGACCAGCGCCTCCAGCCGCCCCGGCTCGACAGCCAGCACACGGCGGTAGAATTCCTCCGCCGGGCGGCCCATGCCCAGCGCCCGCGCCGTGTTGCCCAGCGCGAACAGCGTTCGCGAATCGTTGGGATCGGCCGCCAGGGCGCGCTCGAACTGTTCGATGGCTTGGGCGTGCCGCCCCTGGGCGGAAAGCTTCAGACCTTGCGCATAGGGATCGGCGAGCATCCGTTCTTGTCGCGCATCCCCTGTTAAGGCGGCGTTAAGCACGTCTGTCTTTCGGCAACGCCTTTAGAAGCCATTAAGCCGCAGACGGCACACTGCCGTCATCGTATTGGACGGACCGGATGGGCACGATCTCCCCGATAGTGAGCTTCGATTCGACGACGTTGCTCAACTATTACCAGGCGCAGCTATCGGTGTCCGCGGCAAACGCCGCCGCAACCCCCGCCGCCGGCACGTCCGCATCCGGTTCCTCGTCCGCCTCAACGCCGCCGAGCGCCACGGCGAACGACAAGCCGCCATGGGAAAACCTGAACCCGCCCAGCCAGCAGGTGCGCGACGCGCAGGTTCTCGCCATCACCAATTTCGTCGACACCAGCAACGTGCCGATCCTGCATATCGGCGCGGCCAACGCCAAGACCGAGCAGGACAACCAGAACCTGTTCTCGCTCTACACCGCGGTCAACAATCTGTCCTATCTGGCCAGCATGGCGACGCGCAGCACCATGACGGCGGGACAGCTGGTGGGATTGAACAGCCGCTTCCAAACCGGCCTGCAGCAGATCCAGTCGTTCGTCGGCACGACGTCGTTCAACAATTTCACGCTGCAGGCGGCCTCGCCGTCGTCTTCGGCGACCGGCACCGCGCAAGTGCCCTTTTCGCCGTTCAACTATGTCGGCGGGACGGTCGTCAACGACGCCAACATCGCCAATGCGCTGCCCGGCGTCGGCGCCAGCGACAGCTTCACCGTCGCCGTCACCAAGGGCGGGACGACGACCAACGTTGCGATCAACCTGTCTCAGGTCTCCGGCACGCTGACGATCGACAACATCGTCGGTTACGTCAATCAGCAGCTGGCGGCGGCGGGCTTCTCCTCGCGCTTCCAGCGCGTGATGACCCAGGGAACGATCAACGATCCGACCAAGGCGTCCTACGGCATCCAGATCGACAGCTCCGCCGGTGAAAGCCTGTCGCTGTCCTCGGCCGCCGCGACGCCGGCGCTCTATGTGGCAAGCACGTCGGGGCTGACGACGGGGACGTCCACCACGGCGGCGGACAATCAGGGCCGCCTGACCAAGCTCACCGATCTCGCCAATCCGCAAGGCGCGTTCAGCGCCACGGTGTCGCCCAGCACGGGCACCACGACGGCGCAATCGACCGTGGTCGATGCCAACGGCAACGTCTACATGGTCGGCAACGCCACCGGCAATTTCGGCAACCAGCTCAATCAGGGCTCGCAAGACGTCTATCTGACGAAATACGATTCCGCCGGCAATCTGCAATGGAC
>JAGWVX010000234.1 GCA_018970685.1 Alphaproteobacteria bacterium
CGTTCAACCCTACGCGACGCTCTTGGGCGCCGCGCGGATATTGATGCACGACAGAACATCTGTGGAGGCGAATAGAGTGCCTGCTTCGCGTTGACCACGGCGGCCGAAGTCGCGGACCACCTGCCTTTCATTGTCGCAGCTAACGCCTGGCAAAAGTTGTGACGAAGATTTTGTTAATGCTCCAATGATGGGTGGGGTGATGAATATCAAGAGTGGACCAGAGCCTGGACGGAAGAAATCTGTTGCGCTCTCCGGCGTTACGGCGGGGAACACGGCGCTATGTACGGTGGGTCGCAGCGGCAATGACCTGCATTATCGCGGGTATGATATTCTCGATGTGGCAGAGACCTGTACGTTCGAAGAGATTGCGCATCTTCTGATTCACGAACGCCTTCCGTCGGCCAAAGAGCTCGCTGCATATAAGACAAAGCTCAAGCGGCTGCGCGGTCTGCCCGTGCCTGTGCGCACCGTGCTCGAAACACTACCTGCCTCGACACACCCGATGGATGTCATGCGCACGGCAGTCTCCACGCTCGGCTGTCTGAACCCCGAAAGCACCCAGCACACGACGAGCGAAGCGCGCGATATCGCCGATCATCTGCTGGCGTTTCTCGGCCCGGCGCTGCTCTACTGGTTCCAGTTCAGCCGTCACGGCCGTCGCATGGAGGTCGAGACAGACGACGACAGCATTGCCGGTCAGTTCCTGCACCTGTTGCATGGTGAGCCGCCACCGGAATCATGGGTCAGGGCGATGCAAACCTCGCTCAACCTCTATGCCGAGCACGAGTTCAACGCCTCGACCTTCACCGCGCGGGTCATCGCGGGCACGGGATCGGACTTCTACTCCTCCATTTCCGGCGCCATAGGCGCCTTGCGCGGCCCCAAGCACGGCGGAGCCAACGAGGTCGCCTTCGAGATCCAGAGCCGCTATGCGAACCCCGATGATGCGGAAGCCGATATCCGCAAGCGCGTGGCCAACAAGGAGGTCGTCATCGGCTTCGGCCACCCGGTCTACACCATCTCCGATCCGCGCAACCGTGTGATCAAAAACATGGCCCGCAGGCTCACGGATGAGGCCTGCTCGGTCACGCTCTTCGCCGTGGCCGAACGCATCGAATCCGTCATGGCCGAGACTAAGAAGATGTTCCCCAACCTCGATTGGTTCAGCGCCGTGAGCTACCACCTGATGGACATCCCGACCGCGCTCTTCACGCCGATCTTCGTCATCGCGCGCACCGCAGGCTGGAGCGGGCACATCATCGAGCAACGCCTCGACGGCAAGATCATTCGCCCTTCGGCCAATTACGTCGGTCCGGAGTCACGGCCCTTCGTTCCCCTCGGCCAGCGCGGCTGAGCCGTCGTCTCAATTCCAAGTCCAGAAAAGGTTGATCATGTCGTCTGCCATCAGCACCGTCCGTCCCGCGCCCGATCAGGTCCTAGTCGATATCGCCCAATATGCCGACCGGTACGAAATCAAAAGCCAGCTCGCCTATGAGACCGCGCGCAATTGCCTGATCGACACGCTGGGGTGCGGGCTGGAAGCCCTGGAGTATCCGGCCTGCACCAAGCTCCTCGGACCGATCGTGCCCGGCATGACGGTGCCAAATGGCGCCAAGGTGCCGGGGACGAGTTACCAACTCGACCCCGTCCAGGCCGCCTTCAACATCGGTGCCATGATTCGCTGGCTCGACTTCAACGATACGTGGCTCGCAGCCGAATGGGGACATCCCTCCGATAATCTGGGAGCGATCCTCGCCACCGCCGACTGGCTGTCCCGCCAAGCGATGGCCGAAGGCAGGGCGCCGCTCGCGATGCGCGACGTGCTCACCGCTATGATCAAGGCCCATGAGATCCAGGGTTGCCTGGCGCTGGAGAACGCCTTCAACAAGGTCGGCCTTGATCATGTGGTGCTGGTCAAGGTGGCCTCCACTGCCGTCGTCGCCAAGATGCTGGGGCTTTCGCGCGACCAGATCATTGACGCGGTATCCCAAGCCTGGGTCGACGGCCAATCGCTGCGCACGTATCGCCATGCCCCCAACACCGGCTCGCGCAAGAGCTGGGCGGCGGGCGATGCCACGAGCCGCGCCGTACGCCTCGCGCTTATCGCCAAGACGGGCGAGATGGGCTACCCCACCGTGCTGACGGCGAAGACCTGGGGTTTCTACGATTCCCTCTTCCGCGGTCGTTCCTTCGAATTTCAACGACCCTACGGCTCCTATGTGATGGAGAACGTGCTCTTCAAGGTCTCCTATCCGGCGGAGTTCCATTCCCAAACCGCAGTCGAGGCGGCCATGACACTGCACGGCAAGTTCAAGGCAATGGGAAAATCGAGCGAGGACATCGCGAAGATCACCATCCGCACGCACGAAGCCTGCATCCGCATCATCGACAAGAAAGGGCCGCTCGCCAATCCGGCCGACCGCGACCACTGCATCCAGTACATGGTGGCAGTGCCCCTGATCTTCGGCCGTCTCACCGCCGCCGACTATGAGGATACCGTCGCCGCCGATCCGCGCATCGACGCCTTGCGGACCAAGATCGCCTGCGTGGAAGACCCGCAGTTCACGCGCGACTATCACGACCCTGACAAGCGTTCTATCGCCAATGCGCTGACGGTCGTGCTGAAGGACGGCACGAAGCTAGACGAGGCCGTTGTCGAATATCCCATCGGCCACAAGCGCCGGCGCGGGGACGGCATCCCGCTTCTGGAAGCCAAGTTCCGCACAAACCTGGAGCGACGCCTGTCACGCCGCCAGCAGGAGACAATCCTTCAGGTGTCGCTCGACCAGACACGCCTGGAGGCCGTGCCCGTGCCGGCCTATGTTGATCTCTACGCTGTCTGAACGTCGGAGCGAATTATGACCTACCTCGTCGGATCGAGCCTGCCGGATTTGTCCGCAGGCGAACACTTGCGCCGGCTTCTCGCCCGGCCGGGAATTCTTAAGATGCCGGGCGCACAGAACGGATTGGCCGCCCTGCAGGCCAAGGCAGCCGGCTTTGAGGCACTTTATTTGTCCGGTGCGGCCATGACGGCGTCGATGGGATTGCCAGACCTTGGCATTATCACCGTCGATGAGGTGTGTTTCTTCGTCCGTCAGGTGGCACGCGCCAGCGGCTTGCCCGTCCTCGTCGACGGCGATACGGGATACGGTGAGGCCCTCAATGTCATGCACATGGTGCGCGCCTTCGAGGATGCCGGCGCCGCCGCAGTCCACATTGAGGACCAGCTCCTCCCCAAGAAGTGCGGCCACCTCAACGACAAGAAGCTTGCCGCGCCCGCCGACACGGCGGCTAAGATCGCGGGTGCCTGCAAGGCCCGCCGTCACCTTTTCATCATCGCCCGTACTGACGCCGCCGCCAGCGAAGGCCTGGACGGCGCGGTGGCCCGCGCCGAGCTCTATCTCGAAGCGGGCGCCGACGCGATCTTTCCCGAAGCGTTGACCAGCGCCGAGATGTTCAAGGCGTTCGCCGCGCGCATGAAGGCTCCTCTTCTCGCCAATATGACCGAGTTCGGCCGTACGCCCTTCTTCACAGCGAGCGAGTTCGAAGCCATGGGATATAAGATGGTGATCTGGCCGGTGAGCTCCTTGCGCATTGCGGCCAAAGCCCAGCAGGATTTTTACCGTGACCTCATGAAGGACGGCGGCGCACACAACACCACCGACCATATGCAGACCAGGCAGGAACTCTACGACACCATCGGGTACGGCGATTACGAAGCCCTCGATAAATCGATCGTGAAAACTGTCGTACCCAAAAGCACACTGTCTCAATAGACACCGTTTCAGTCAGGGGTATTTCAGGGCGCCCAGCCGCGTACCAATAGCTCAACGAGAGAGTCTCAAGTAGCGGGTGCATCAGAGAGGTCTCGCATTGATTTCGCGAGAAGTTCTGTACCAGCTTGTCTGGTCCAAGCCGGTGACAAAAGTCGCCGCCGAATTCGGTGTCTCCGGCAGCTACCTAGCCAGAATGTGTACTCTGCTGAACGTTCCTCGACCCGAACGAGGCTACTGGGCCAAGCTTGCCGTTGGGAAGGCCCCTTCACCCCAGCCGCTCCCAGAACCGCGTCTGGGCGATCAGCTACATTGGTCAAACGATGGGCTACAACCTCCCCAACCGCCACCACCGCGATCCGTCCCTATCCGGCGCAAGCGACGAATTCGTTTGCCAGAAAATCAAATTCACAACTTGGTCGCCGGCGCAAAAGTGCACTTCGAAAACAGCAGAACTGAGGGCGATGAGGGTTATCTTAAACCCTTCAAAAAGCTGCTTGTCGATGTGACCGCCTCTAGGGCTTGCCTGAGTAAGGCGTTGGACTTCGCCAACACTTTATTCAACGAGTTCGAGGCTTGGGCACCGAGTCGTATTGGCCTCTTCAGAGGCCAATTTGCGGCGCGCCAACGTCGATGAACGCGACGTGCGAATCAAGCAGAGAAATGAATACTACTGGGGCAATCTCTGGTCTCCTCAACGCCCGACTGTAGTTTATCTCGGGAGTGTGGCCATTGGACTCGCTATCGTCGAGATGTCGGAAGAGGTGTTGCTCCGTTATGTCAGCGGAAAATACATCCGAGAAACGGATTACCATCCCGCCAAAACATCTCGCTACGGTGCTGACCACACATGGACGACGCCCCGTGAACTCCCATCGGGTCGGCTTCGGCTCATCGCCTATTCACCCTATCGGCGGGTCAACTGGTCTAAAGAGTGGCACGAAACGACCAAGTCCTCTCTGCTAACCGCGATCAAAACCCTAGCCAAATCGGTCGAGAACGAGGCCGCGGCCATGATGGTGAAGCTCGAAGATGTAAATTCGCTCGCAATAATGACCCCCTGAGGGGTGTTTTTCGCGTCCAAAACCGACCCCTCTGACGAGATGTGTCAGCGTCCTTCCTTTGGCCTGAGTTGGCCGGGAAGGACTGGAGGGGATGATCGGCG
>JAGWVX010000235.1 GCA_018970685.1 Alphaproteobacteria bacterium
GTATGGTTGCCCACCTCATTGCCGTCGGCGAGGATGCGCTGGACCAATCCGGGATTGGCTTCCGCATTGGCACCGATGATGAAGAAGGTTGCCGGCACCTTCTTTTCTTTCAGAATATTGAGGATTTGCGGCGTCCACTCGGCGTCCGGCCCGTCGTCGAAGGTCAAAGCCAGCGTGCGCGGCATGTCGCCGACGCGGCGAATCTCGTAGCTGGTCGGCAGCTTGGTGTAAAATTCGTCGTCGATGTCGCCGGTTTGCGGGTCGATCTCTATCCTGCGCCTGCCCGGCGAAGGATTGGCCTCGACGCGAAGAATTTCGCCCTCGCCCTCGAAGTCCACGTCTTCATTGGTGGGAATCTTGTCGAGCGCGGCGGGCGCGCCCGCGCCGTACGGCCGGCCCATGACAGACCAGACCGAGGGGTCTTCGCTGCCCAGCCGCCACAGGGCATAGCCGGCCGGCTGATACACATCTGCAGCATGAATCTGGTTGTAGGCGGTCACGCCATCCAAGAACCAGATATCGTGTTTCACGTTGTCGTTTTCGATATAGGAAAAATGCGGGTTATTGGTATTGGGATCGAAATCGACGCGCGCATCGGAATCGCGTGCGGCAATAGCCGCGTCTTGGAAGCTGAGATCGTCCGCGGAGTCGCCTCCATGCCAGTCATAAGCATAGTTGCCGATAGCGATGATAGTGCGGTTCGGCGACAACTCCTTCATTCGCGCGTCGAGTGTGGTTTCAAACCAGGGCTCGCCGGCAATGGCGCCAGGCTGATCGAACTCATCGTGCTCGTCGTAAGCCATCAACATCGTGTAATCGATGGATTTGGCGAAGGTGGCGTAGGGCCATTTGTTGTCGTCGTAGGGCGCCGCCTGGACGATGACCCAATCATGCGGCGCGAAATCCGCCGAAAGCTCGCCGAGGAAGGTGCCGAGATCGCCGTAAGCCGCCGTCGGCACTTCCTCGAAATCAATGACAACGCCTTGCAGCTTGTGTCGCGCCAGGAACGACACGATGCCGTTTTCGAGCGTCGTGCGTCGCGCCGGATCGGCCAGAAGTGTCTGCAGACCGGCGCCGTCCCACATGCCCTGCGACGCATTCTGAATCACCGGTAGGATGGGGACGGCAGGCCGCGCTTCGCGCACCAGCTTGAGTGCCTTGTCATCCATCGTGATCTTGAGCGTCATGTCCGGCCCTTCGACGGAGAGCCAGCTCGGCAGCACCCAATCGAGCTTGGGAAGCGCGCGCTTCAGGGCAGGATAGCTAGTGTCGTCCCAGTTCACGTAGAAACCGAGCGCCAGCGGACGGTTCGGCAAGGGACGGAGCGCGGCAGAGAGTGTGCGTAGCGGTGCGCTGTGCGCGTTCTTGTAGCGCCAGCTGCGGATCAATTTCGCCCGGGCGCGGGCCTCCGCCGCAAGCCGCGCTGCGGATTTCAACAGTGCAGGATCCACCGCCTTGCGCACCAGTTGGTTGTCGGCCGTCATTTTGACGGGAAGCTGGGGGCTTGCCACGCGTTGCGTCGCCAGGATGCTGGCCACGAAGGCGACGCCCAGAACCGTGCTCAGGATCGCCCCGGCCCATCCCAATATACTGAGCCGCGCGGCACGCCGGCCGGTCGCATCGAAGAAAATGGGTTTCTCGGACATGTCTTGGGAGTGATGCCACCAACGTGAGTATACGCAAGCGTTTTGTGGGCGTTCGTTGATACTAATTAATGTGATGGGTCGCCGGCCCGCGCGACACCCGTGATAGGCATGACTTAGGGCCCGAAGGCCCTAAGTCATCTGCTGGTTGCGGGGACAGGATTTGAACCTGTGACCTTCAGGTTATGAGCCTGACGAGCTACCGGACTGCTCCACCCCGCGTCATCGCTTTTTTCGCCCGCCCGGGCGAAGGGTGCGGGGATATAAGACATCGCTCCCCCCCTGTCCACCCCCGGATCGGCCGGGTTTTGCCGTTGCCGCTGCCGCAATATAGGTACGCAGTGCCCGTGCCAAATGGTCATAGAGCAGTCTGACGCGCCGGCTGCCGCGTAGGGCGGCATGCGACACCAGCCAGACCTCAAGATCGAAGCGGAATTCCTCGGCCAGGACCGGAACGAGGTCCGCCTCCCGCGCCGCAATCCCAAGTTGGCAGCCACCGATGCCGAACCCAGCCCGAAGATGGGCAAGCTGCGCATGGTCGCTGTCGGTGCGCAGGGCAAAAAGGTCGCGAGTGATGGGAAGGCCGGTCTGGCGCATGGCCCCGATCGCGCCGGCATCCGCGTCGAAACCGATCAATGTGTGGCCGGACAATGCGCCGAGCGACGGCGGCATGCCATGCCCGGCGAGGTACCGGCGATGAGCGAACAGGCCGACCGCCAGTTTGCCGAGCTTGCGCGCCACCAACGCCTTTTGCACCGGCGCAATCATGCGAACGGCAATGTCGGCGTCGCGGCGCAGCAGATCCTGATTACGGTTGGACAACGAGAGTTCGATGTCGATGTTGGGATGCGCCGCACGAAAATCCGTCAACATCGGCGGCAAGATTTCGACGCCGACAATCTCGCTGGCCGTCAGCCGCACGGTGCCGCGCAGCGCTCCGGCCTCCCCCGTCGAGGCGCGCGCGAGCGCATCTGCCGCCGCCGCCATAGCCTCGGCGTGCGGCGCCAGCCCGAGCGCGGCTTGCGTCGGCATCAGACCATGCTGCGAGCGCATGAACAAAGTTATTCCCAACGCCGTCTCGAGAGCATCGATGTGCCGGCCCAGCGTCGGCTGCGTAAGCCCCAGCACGCGCGCCGCGGCCGACAAGCTGCCATGCCGGACCACGCCAAGGAACGACCGGTACATTTCCCAGCCAGCGTCCGTCTTTGCCATACAAAAATGTATATCTAATAGACGTTGTTCAGCAATTCCCGTCTATCTCCGCCCGCCCCAGGATCGTGGCGCGTTTTGAAAAGAGGAGGCCGTCATGTTCGTCGGGCATTATGGCGTGTCGTTCGCCGCCAAGCCGGCCCATAAGCCTTTGCCGCTGTGGCTGCTTTTTATTGCCGTGCAATGGCTGGACATCTGCTGGTCGGTGTTGGTGATGCTGGGAATCGAGAAGTTACACGTGGTGAAGGGCTTCACGCAGGGAAGCGATCTCGACCTTTATTACATGCCCTATACGCACGGACTGATCGGCGCCTTAGGCCTTTCGGCAATGTTGGGCGGCGTCAGCGCCCAGTTCTTCAAGAAACGCCGCATGCGGGTGTTCTGGATCGTCGCCGCCTGCGTGTTCTCGCACTGGCTGCTTGATCTCGTCGTGCATGTCCCCGATCTGCCCCTGATCGGCGACAGCGACAAGGTCGGCTTCGGCCTGTGGCGCAACGTGGCCATCAGCTTCCCGCTGGAGATGCTTGTTCTATGGGCCGGAGCGTTCGTCTATGCGCGGAGCCTGCCATCGACCAGAAGCGGCGATTTTTGGCTATGGACATTTGTGACGGCACTGTCAGCACTGCAGGTTTACGGTACCTTCGGTCCCGCACCGACCGACCCAATCGCCGAAGCACATCTCGCTCTGATCGCCTATGTGATTCTCGCCCTGTTGGCGGGGCTAGTGGGGTGGCAACGTACCGCGACGGCAACCTCACGCCCTGCGTTGACGCCGTTTAACCGCAGAAATGGCGGAAAACCATTTTAACATCGTCTTGGAATCTTGATTGATGCCCTGCCGGGAGGCCGCTATAACCCCCGCCCATTAACCGGCTCACCTTACCAAGGGAGTATGCATGGGTACCCAACTTCCGCCCGGCTACAAGCCGTCGGAAAGCGAACCCTTTATGAACGAGAAGCAGCGCGAATATTTCCGGCGCAAGCTTCTCAATTGGAAAGACGAGATCCTCCGCGAGAGCCGCGAGACGATCCAGAACCTTCAAGCCGAGACGGTGCCGCATGCCGATCTCGCCGACCGCGCCTCGACCGAGGCCGAACGCCAACTCGAACTCAGAACCCGCGACCGGCAGCGCAAGCTGATCGCCAAGATCGACGCCGCACTGCGCCGGATCGAAGACGGCACCTACGGCTTCTGCGAAGAGACGGGCGAACCCATTTCGCTCAAGCGGCTGGACGCGCGCCCGATCGCCACGCTTTCGATCGAAGCGCAGGAACGTCACGAGCGCCGCGAGAAAGTTTATCGCGACGACTAACGCCAGAGCGGAAATGCCGGAATAAGGAATATAGGTGCGCCAGTTCCGTCGGCGCACCTTATTCGTTTAGGGCGCCCTCGCGTCACCACGGCATCAATATGTCGTAGAGCTGGCTGCCGAGACGCGGCTCCTGCATGTCACTAACGGTGCCTTCGCCGCCGTAGGAAATGCGCGCTTCCGCGATCTGGGTCAGATCGACCGTATTTTCACTGGTGATGTCTTCGGTTCGCACGATGCCGGACACCTGCAAGTCGCGCAGTTCGCCGTTAACCCGCACCTGCTGATGGCCGGTGATCACCATATTGCCGTTGGGCAGAACCTGGCTGACCAACGCAGCCAAGGTCAGGTTGATCTTTTCGGACCGGTCGACCGAGCCGGCGCCAACATTCGACGTGTCGGATCCCATCTTCACCAGACTCGACGGCGTCATCGATGAGGGCAGAGCTTTCTCCAAACCGAAGAAGTTCGCCAAATTGGCGTCATCGGAATTGGTGCGTGAACGGCTGGTGGTGTTGGAGATCTTCGCGGCGTCCGCCACCGAGATGTTCACGGTCAGAATGTCACCGACGCGGCTGGCGCGCGGATCATGGAAAAAGCTGCGTGCGTCGGGCTGCCATAGCGAATCCGCGGACGGCCTTTCCGGCGGCGGCGGCGGCATGGGCACCGAGACCTGCACGCGCTGATCGGTCATCGGCGCAAACCTTGGTTTGCTGCCAATGTCCTCCAGCCGCTGGATGGTGCTGCAACCCGCCAGCAACCCGGCGGTCC
>JAGWVX010000236.1 GCA_018970685.1 Alphaproteobacteria bacterium
GTGCATTGCGTCTCGTAGGTCTCCACTTGTTCACGGCTGAGCCTTACAACACCACCGATTTGCAGACAAGGTAATGATCCTGATTTGATGAGACGGCGCACGGTATCCGTCGAACATCCCCAATGGTCGGCTACCATTTTGACGGTGTTTCGATCGCGCAACATGCCGTGAAACGCGTCCTCAAAACTGTTTACGACCAGTGTGCGCAGCAATACGGGTCATCGTCTTAATCATTCCGCCGTCGGTTCCAGACGAGTTGGGCTTCTTTGCCGTCTTCGGATTCGAACATTGCTGCCGAAATCGCCTCCGGCAGACTTGGGTCGTCGAGCCTGACGCTCAAATAACTGCGCGGGTTTTCGCCGGCGGTTCGCTGTTGCCAGGCAGCACCGAGTTCCGAGCGCCCGGCAAAAATGCGGAACACCGGGGCTTGCTCGTTTTCACGATTGTCGTTCGGCACAAAGCGGGCATTCGTATTGATCGTAAGGGTTTGGATGCGTCCTTCCCAACCGCCATCTTTTCCCTGCCGGAAAGTTCCAATCACCATGGTCGTCACTCCTCATTTGCACCGGGTTCCGGTGTCGGCGCCCTTTGTCGCCGCCGCCCTGGCGCTGGCGTTTCCACGGACGCCGCTACACTCCCTTGGAGGCCGCCGTCCTTGCGCGCCTTCAAAAAATCGCGATCACTTTCGAGGAAGGCCTGCAGCATGTAGGGGCAGAGGTCCGCGACGGACTCTGTCGCGCCGTAGGTCTTGGCGTAGATGGCAGCGTATTCCTGGAGCAAACGGTGCAGCTGCGCGTCTACGGTCATTGTGATCTTGACGGGAACACGGTCTGGCAAGCGGCGAAGTTTGAGGTCGGTCATGACAATCATCTCTTGTAGGGCAGGAGCACCAAGTCCTTGTGCGTGATGACATTGAGCGGCCAGCCGGGCCGCACTTTGAGGGTTGGCTGGACATTGAGATCTTTCTCGACGATGCGCTGCCCGGCCTGATTGGTGCTTTCCCGCGTCGATTCCCGAATAGCTTCCACGAGATTGCTCTGGTTGTTGCCGAAAGTGGTCTGGCCGCCCACGCCCAGTAGCGTCGACAGCGCGATGCCCTTCAGCAACGTCCAGGTGTGATAGTCGACTTGGTCCTTGAGGCCGGCATAGCCTTTGCTGTCGGCCGCCGGCAGATTGTCGATCTGAATGGAAGACCCGTTCGGCATGATGATGCGCTGCCAGACCACCAGCGCCCGGCTTTGGCCGAAGGCGACCACGCTGTCATAGGAACCGATGAGGCGCGAGCCTTGCGGGATGAGAAGGATCGTGCCGGTGACGCTGTCGAACACGTTCTGCGTCACCTGCGCAATAACAAGCCCCGGCAGGTCGGAGTCGAGGCCGGTGATCAAACTTGCGGGGATCAGCGTGCCGGCCAGAATCTCGTAAGGCGACATAGGTTGCTGTAAAACGTGCGGATTATAAATGTCCGCGTCCGCCTTCTGGTTTACAAAATCCAGTTTGTGCCGCTGGCTGTTGGGATCCTCCTTCGCCAAGGCTACAGAGGATGCGTCGCGGCTGGAATCGAGGGCAAGACCGTCATTCCCCAAATTTGGATTCTGCATGGCCAACGGCGTTGTCGAGCTGCCTTCACCGGTTGGTTGCGCCGATGCTGCTGGCGATGACGCGGTTTGCCCTTTGTCCGATATCTGGAAGAGTACCCCCGAGTCCTTGGCCTGCTGGGCTTGCTGGGCAAGGCGCATCTCCTCTGCCTGAGAAGCGGCATTGTCCGCGTCGGTGGTTGTCACGCCAAGGTCTTTCTGGCGCTCGAGGATGCCGACCCCGAGATCTCCCGGCATCCGCGGGCCCAATTTCACCTGGCCGTAATTGGACGGCATCGCCGACATTTCCTGAGGGCCGGCCTGGTGGTTGACGGCGACGTTGCGCGCCCCGGCGGGACCATGGATCAAGTTCGGGGTGCGGAGTGCCAGCCAGGTGGCGCCAAAAACGACGAGACAGGCCGTCGCAGCGATACCGATCAGAAGCTTGCGCTTGAAGCGCACCACGGGACGCGGCACTGCCTGCGCCAGCGCTTGCGTTTGAGGATCGACTTTGGACGGGATCTTGTCGTTCATCGGCCTAACCGCCAAACAACGAAGCCAGGGCGCCGCGCTTATCCGCCGTATTGGTACGGGTGATGCGCACAATCTGCTGTTTGCCCTGCCCCAAGCGCAGTTCGGCCGCACCGAACAAACGATCGACGACGTAATAATTGCCTCGCATGCGATAATTGACGAGCTCGCTGCCGCTCTGGCCCTGGACAAAAAGCGGCGGGGCGTCGCCTTGCGCGATGGTCGCCGGGAACTCGACATAGACCTTGCGACCGTCATCGAAGGCACGCAAAGGTCGCCACGGCGGGCTGTCGCCGGAGATCTTGTAATCGAAGTTCAGGTGCTCAAGGTCGATACCGCTGTCGATCACCGCCGAAGTGTCGGACGCCGCACCGCTCTTGGCTGCCACCAGACTGTCGTTCGGATAACGCCAGGATATCGCCGCCATCGCGACATGTGCGGTGCTTTCTAATTCCAGGTGGTAGGTTCGCCGATCGGTCAGAATGACGAGGTTGGTCTTGAGGCCTGCGGCAAATGGCTTGACGAGCACATGCACTTGACGAGTGGGACCGGACCCACTGGTAGTGTCGCCCACGGTCCAGCGCACGGTGTCGCCGGCGGAGATCGCCGACAGGGTTTCGCCGGGCTGCAAGATGATGTCGGTAACCTCTTGAGGGGCCGCATAAAGCCGGTAAAGCGCGTTGTCGGAGAAGGGATAAACCTGAACCGCATTGACGAACCCTGCCGAGGTCGGCTCATCCAGCGCCCTGCGGTTGGCCACGGCCACCGCGCGCACGGGTCCGATCGCGGGATGCGATGTGGTTGTCGTCGCCGGCATGCTGGGTCCGATCACGGTTCCCGGTGCGATTCTAGGACTCGCTGATCGCGGCGTTGGGTCATGTTGCTCCGCTGCCGGCTTGAACGGGGCCGCCCGAGGCCGCGGTGCACTGGCGCAGCCGCCGGTCATCATCGCCAGAACCACAAGAGACATGATCATACGCATGGTTGTTCCTCAGCGAATGTTGTTTGGGCTCAAATCGCGCGACCAGTTGATGCTGTCGACGTAAAGGCCGAGCGGGTTCCTGCGCAGCACGGCGGTCGTGTCCGGCTCTTTGGTCACGATGGAGAGGATCGCCGTCCAGCTTTCGCGGGCGACAGGGCTGTCGTGGTCGTAAGCTTGCTCGGTCCATTTGACCTCGAAGGATGACGTCGAAACCCGCACCACGCTTGTGACCGTCACCGATACGGTGCGTTGGCCCACCGCTTTGAACGGATCGTTCTTCTGGGCGAAATCGTTCAGGAATGCTGCTGCGTGTTTGGTAACCAGGGCATAGGCGTCAAGCCAGTTCTGGCGAACCACAATGGGATCGAGCGAGAGTGAGCGAATATCGGTGATGAACTTGGCGAGGAAATACGCGATCTGCGCGTCATTGGGCTCGTAATGCTGGACCGCCGGCGCGACCGCTTGCACCCCGCCCAATTTGTCGACTTCCACAACATAAGGAACGACACGGCTTTGCCAGGATTGCCAGATCAGACCGCTGCCGAGCGTAAACGACAACGCGAGCGAGCCGAGCGCCATGAGACGCCAATTCCTGGCCTGGACGCGCGCAGACCCCATGCGCTCGTCCCACACTTGTGCCGCTTTCTGATACGGCGTGACCGGCACCGGTGTCTGGCCGTAACGCTGGAGAGTGCGCTTGAACATCATGTGTCCTCGCGCAGATTGGGAGTGGCGCCATGGGCGGGCCGGTCGCCTTCTTTGATGGCCTGCGCGACATTTTGCGCGTGTCCGCGCAGACGTTGCTGGCTGTGTAACCGCCGCGCCCAGGACGGCATGGCGTTGGACGATGCCGGCAGATCACTGGGCGCGCTGGCAGAGGTTTGCGAAGAGCCCCCCGTTGCTCGCCAGGCGGCTTGCCGGCCGGCAGCGGCGCTGTCACCAATACCAAAACTGCTCGCGAAATCTCGCGCGCCTTGCGCTGCGGCCCCGCCGGCCGCACGGGCCACACCGGCAAGGCCGGCGCCCATACCGGCCATGCCGTCCGCACCGAAGGTCGCCCGGCCGAGGCCGTAAGCGGTTGCGGCGCCGGTGGAGAGTGACGTTCCAGCGCGAATGGCTGCCAGCCCCGCTCCGCCCAGAAAACGTGCCGTGCCCATCGCCGCCGCGCCCGCCAAGGCCGTGCCGCCGATAAGCGCACCGGCGGTTCCGAGCGCGGCACCGGCTCCCAATTGCGGCGCACCCGAGACAAGCCCACTGGCGATCCCGGGACCAAAGATGCCGAGGCCGAAGAGCGACAGTGCCGCCAGCACCAACGACATGGCGTCCGCCAAGGTGGGATCGTGACCCTTGAGCGCGGCGATGAACTGGCCGAAGAAGCTGGAGCCGATCCCGATGATGACGGCGAGTACCATCACTTTGACGCCGGAGGACACGACATAGCCCAACACCCGCTCGGCCAGAAAGGCCGTCTTGTTCCACAAGGCGAAGGGCACCAGCACGAAGCCCGCCAAGGTTGTCAGCTTGAACTCGAGGATGGTGATGAAGAGCTGGACTGCCAGAAAAAAGAAGGCGAGCACGACGATGAACCAGGCGCCGACCAGCACCAGGATCGTGACGATGTGATTGAAGAAGGACGAGAAGCCCATCAAATGACCGGCTTCCTGCAACAGCGGCCATGCCGCTTGGAAGCCGGTGCCGGCGAGTTTGCCGGGCCGCAGCAAATCTTGGGCCGTCAACCCGTTGTTGCTGGCCTGAAGTCCCAGCGTCGAAAACGAGTTGAAGATGATGTCGGCAAGATTGGAGAAATTGTTGATGATGAAGGCAAAAGCACCG